>JAYTHD010000596.1:0-15621 GCA_043732975.1 Verrucomicrobiota bacterium | reverse complement strand
ACGGGAAACAGCGGCTCGCCCGTTTCGCGATTGAACACGAAGACGTGTCCGGACTTGGTCACCTGCGCGACGGCGTCGATGCGTTTTCCCTGGTGGGTGACCGTCAGTAGATTGGGCGCGGCCGGCAGGTCGCGATCCCACAGGTCGTGTCGGACAATCTGCTGATGCCAGACGCGTCGCCCAGTGCGGGCATCCAAGGCGATGAGACAATCGGCGTAGAGGTTTTGCCCGAGTCGGTTGCCGCCCCAGAAATCAAAGGCGGCCGAGCCCGTGGGGCAGTAGACGAGTCCGCGTTTTTCGTCCACGGCGAATCCCGACCACACGTTGGCCCCGCCGATGTGCGTATAGGCATTGGGCGGCCAGGTTTCATAGCCCGGTTCGCCCGGTTGCGGAATGGTGTGAAACCGCCAGACCATGCGTCCGGTGCGAACATCAAAGGCCCGGATGTGTCCCGGCGCCGCGGGAGCCGGGCCTTCTCCCAGGCGCATTCCCATGATCAGGCGATCACCGAAGATGATCCCGGGCGTGGTCGATTGAAGCGAGAGGCTGGTCACATCACGTCCCAGATCCTGCTTGAGATCGATGGCCCCGTTGGTACCGAAGTTGGCGATGGGTTGTCCGGTGCGGGCGTCCAGCGCGTGGAGAAAATGATCGTTGCCGTAGAAAATACGACGTTCCTCGCCCTCCGCCCAATAGACCAATCCGCGGTTGACTCCGGACTTGTTGAAGCGTTTCAACGCCGCGGGATCAAACCGCCAAAGCTCCGCGCCCGTGGCGGCGTTCAGCGCAAAAACCTGGAGGTCCGGCGAAGTCCCGTAGAGCACGCCATCGATGATCAACGGATTGCACTGGATCTGGCTTCGGTTATTGCGGTCGGCGCCGCCGGCGTGGTAGGTCCAGGCCACCTTCAGGCGCGCGACATTGCCGGATTGAATCTGGTGGAGCGCCGAATAGTGGCTGCTGGCCTTGTCGCCCAGGTACACCGGCCAATTGAGGTTGCTGTCGGCGGCGGTGGCGGTGGCGAATCCCAACAGGGCGGCCCCGAGTGGCGCGCGAAATATCATAGGTTTCCATGGCAGCGTAATGGCGGGTTCGGTGGGGGCCACAGGCTTTCGGTCCCCTCGTTCTTCCCCGGCGAAAGGAATCTTTCGCCAAGGCGGTTACCGGCCGGCCCACAAGGAGAGCGCGGCGGGTCGGAGCGTGAGACGGGCCGGCGTGACGCCGATGATCTCGCCGTCCGCGACGATCTCCAGCGGGCGATCCGCATCAATCTCCAGCCAGGTGGACGGAAAGTAACTCACCGCGGGATGTTGGACGTGGGTACCGCGGACGAGTCGCAGGAATTGCAGCGCCACGTCGACGCGACGGACGCTGCGAATCACGCTGACGTCGAAGAACCCGTCGTTCATCCGCGCTCCCGGGCCGAGATGCATTCCGCCGCCACCCGCGTGGGACGCGTTTGCCGCCAGGGCCGTCAGCAACGGGCCGTCGTAATGGAACCCAGCCGAGCGCACGCGGATGTTCACCGCGCGGTGATGCGCCAACGCCGCAAAGAAGCCAACGGCATAGGAGAGGGTGGGGCCGAACGTCGCCTTCACCCGCGCCGTGGAGCGACGGATCACTTCGCCGACAAATCCGGCGCCGGCGAAGAGCAGGGCATGATGGCGGGTCTCACCCGTGCCGTCGGCCCGCTGACAATGGATTTCAATGGCGTCCCACGTCGTCACCCGTGGTTCGCGCAATGCGGCGAGGGCGCGATCCAGGTTGGAAATCTGGAGGAGTCGGGCGACGTCGTTGCCGGTCCCGGCAGGCAGGATCGCGAGCGGCGGTGGCGGAGTGGATCCCTGGAGCAATCCGCAAGCAATCTCATGGACGGTTCCGTCTCCCCCGACGGCCACCACCACCGCAGCCGGATGGGTTTCGGCCAATTGACGGGCGTGGCCGGCCTGTTGGGTGAGTTGGATAGTTGTCGTGAAGCCGCGCGCCTGCAGCAACCTGACGGCATCCTCCATCCAACCGGGCGGGCGCCGGCCGGCGCGGGCGGCGGGATTGACAATGATCAACGCATTGGGTGCGGGCATTATTGCGGGCGAAGTTTTGAATTCATCCGTCCGAGGTACTCTCCCACCCGTTGTGGCCGGAGGCCAGCAAACAAGGTGGAGCGAGGCTCTGGCGAGCTAAGCGGTGACGAAGTCACGTCCCAACGCAGGTGGCGCGAGACTCCGTCGAGCCAGTCTTCATAGGTCAGCGTCCCGGTGGCACGAGATTCCCGGCGAGTTGCTTACTGACGAAGTCTGGCCCCAACGCGACTGGCTCGAGAGACTCTCGCCCCACCGATTTTTGTGGCCGGAGGCCAGGACGAAAAGTAGGAGGTGGCGAAGTCACGCCCCAACGCGGGTGCCTTGCGAGACGCTCGGCCCACTAAATGTGAATCGGCGACTTGGGGGAAGAAATCTTGGCCTGCGGCCGAAATCGCAGGGAATTTGAGCGTGCGATGCCTCGCTGCCGACATTGGAAAAAGTGGGCGATCCTTTGGATCGTGGCGCGTGGTTTTTTGCTGCCCGGCGCGGCTGCCGACGCGGTCGCGGAGCGGTCGCCGGAAGCATCGGCTCGCCCGTCACCGGTTCAACATTGGGCCTTCCGACCGATCCCAGCAGTGGCTCCGCCGCTGGATGAGCGAGGACCAGAGGCGGCGCCCGGGCATCCGGTCGACCGTTTTGTGCGAGCACGCCTCGCAGCGCGCCAACTGCACCTGAATGCGCCGGCCGATCGTCGCCTCCTGATTCGCCGGGCGAGCTTTGATTTGCTGGGATTGCCGCCGAGCGCGGCCGAGGTCGATGCCTTTGTACACGATCCCCGGCCGGATGCTTTCGATCACCTGGTGGAGCGGTTGCTGGCGTCGCCGCATTACGGCGAGCGTTGGGGACGCTGGTGGTTGGACGTGGCCCGCTATGCCGACACGAATGGCCAGGACGAGAACAAAGTGATGGCCAATGCCTGGCGGTATCGCGATTGGGTGATCCGGTCCTGCAATGCCAACCAGCCGTTTGATGAATTCACCCGCGATCAGCTGGCGGGAGATTTGCTGCCCACGAACGGTATTCCGGAGCGGACGAAATTTGATCGGTGGACGGCGACCGGATTGCTGGTGCTCGGTCCAAAAATGCTCGCGGAGCAGGACAAGCCCAAGCTCGTCATGGATATTATCGATGAACAGATCGACGTTGTGACCCGCGCCTTTCTGGGACTGACGGTCGGCTGCGCGCGCTGTCACGATCACAAGTTCGATCCCATTCCGACGCGGGATTATTACGCGCTGGCGGGAATCTTCAAAAGCACCCGGACGATGGAGAACCTGTCGTTTGTCTCCAAATTCAATGAGCGCCTGATTTCGACGCCGGACGAACTGGCGGCGATCACGGCGAACGCCCAGGCCCTGGCGGCGCGGACCAATGAGCTGCAGGCGGTGGTGCGAGACGCGAATGCGGCGTTGGTGCAGCAGCGGCGACGGGATCTGGTGCGCTGCCTGACGGACGAGGCGGAGTTGCGTGTGCAGCCGCTTGGAAGCCCCACCCCGGCATCCGGCACGAACGGGCTCGCCCGGTTGAAAGCACAGGTGGGTGTTGATTTGGCGGCGGAGGGAATCTTTCGCCGGCTCGAAAGTCTCGTGGCGTCTCCCGCCAAGACTGTGGCGTTTGTGTCCGAGCTTGAGTCCGGAGGTGAACGGTCATCCTCGCTGGTCGTCGGGCGGGTGGGTGGTGGGTTTCGTGCTGACGGAACAAATTATCTGGAGCTGGCCCAGGCTCCGGCATTGGAACCGGCGGAACTGACGATGGAGACCTGGGTGCGGGTCGAGTCCTTTCCCGCGGGAGGGGACACGCGGCGGTGGCTGATCAACAAGAACGGCAACGAATGGGTGGAGGGACATTATGCGCTCCTGCTGGATCGCAGTCGGGCCGGTGCCTGCCTCAACATCGGCGGCGGCCGGGAAGACGCTTTTTTCCTGTGGAGCGGGGGCGCTGCGTTGAAGACCAATCAGTGGCACCATTTGGCGGCCACTTATGATGGCGCTTTGCTGAAACTGTATGTCGATGGCGTCCTCGCCGGAACCAATGCGGTGCGTCGCCCACGGATTGCCGGAGCGCTGCCCCTGGCACTGGGGCGACGACAGGACGGCTACGTTGCCTTCCGAGGCCGGTTGGATGAAGCGCGGATTTTTAATCGCGCCCTCGCGGTCGAAGAGTTGAAGGACCACTTTGAGCATCCGGAGCACCCGGTGGCTCAAAACGTGGTGGCGCGCTGGGAATTCAACGAGCTCACGGATTCCGAGCGGCAGTCCCTCGATTTCTTAGAACTTCGCGAGACACTCTCGAATCCGGGTCCGGCGGGATTCCTCGCCCTGCCCAAGGTTCCAGCGGTGGCGTATCCGGCCGCCACCCGCGAGCGGATTCGATCCCTGGAGTCGACGCTGGAACAACTGCGCACGAAGGCGCCGCCACCGGCCGGCTATGCGTTGGCGGTGGCCGAGGAGCATCCCGTGGATCTTCCGGTGCACCTGCGGGGAAGTCATTTGAATCTGGCCTCCAATACGGTGCCGCGTGGCTTTTTACAAGTGGTGTCCCCGGCATCAACTGCTCCGTTGCCGGCGGACCAAAGTGGCCGTCTGGAGCTCGCCCGCTGGTTGACGGCCCCGGAGAATCCATTGACCGCCCGCGTGATTGTGAATCGCGTCTGGCAGGCGCATTTCGGCGAGGGATTGGTCCGGACTTCGGACAACTTCGGAGTGCGCGGCGAGCCGCCAACTCATCCCGAGTTGCTGGACTGGTTGGCGTCCAGATTCCTGCGGACCGGTTGGGACATCAAGGCCCTGCACCGGTTGATCCTGACCTCGGCGACCTGGCAGCAAAGCTCGGTCGGCGATCCGGCAGCGGTTCAGGCGGATCCGGACAATCGCCTGCTCTCCCGATTTCCGCGGCAGCGACTGGAGGCGGAAATGGTACGGGATGCCCTGCTCGCGGTTTCTGGCCGGTTGGATCCCGTGTCCGGGGGCTCGATTGTGAATTGGAAAAACGACGAGTATGCGCCGCGCACCGAAGATGCGGCGCAATCCGTGCGGCGATCCATCTACCTTCCGGTGGTGCGGGACCTGGTTTACGACGTCTTCACCATCTTCGACTTTGCCAATCCGAGCGTGGGAACCTCCCGGCGCATCCCGACGGTGGTCTCCCATCAAGCACTGTTTTTCCTGAACAGTCCGCTCGTGAAGAGTTGCTCGCTCACGCTGGCGGATAATTTGCTCCTCGAGCCGATGGGGGATGACGCGGCCCGTCTTCGCCTGGCCTACCGGTGGACGTTGAACCGTCTGCCGACCGAGTCGGAAGTGGCTCGCAGCCTTCGGTTCATGGACCAGGTCCGGGGAGAATCTCCCCGACCGTCGGAGCGCGCTGTCTGGTCCTCGTTCTGTCAGACCCTTTTGGCCGGCAATGAATTTGTCTATCGGGATTGAGCGCCGTTGGTTGCCGGAAGTCTTTGGATGCCGGAAGAGCAAGCCGTCCGGGATCATCTGCCAACCATTTTTTTTTCGATGACCTCCACGTTGCGCGTTCTGCATGGGGCCACCGGGAACCTGTACGGTGGGGTCGAAGTCTTCCTCCACACCCTCGCCCGCCATCAACCGGCGACGGCGGTTTCGGATTTCAGCGTCTGCTGGGGAGAGGGGCGGTTGGCCCGGCAACTGCGGGGGGCGGGAGCCAGGGTGCATGATCTGGGTGAGGTGCGCCTCTCACGTCCGTGGCAGGTGTGGCGGGCTCGAAGGCGCTTGGGTGCGGTGCTTCGGCGCGAGCGCTTTGATGTCGCGGTGCTGCATTCCGGGTGGACGCATCTCCTCTTTGGACCGGTGCTGCGGCGGGCGGGATTGCCGATCATCATGGGAGTCCACACCCTGGTGCCACGCCACAGTCGGTTGGAACGATGGGCGCGGCGCATCCCCCTGGCCGGAGTTTTCGCCAACAGTCGATTCACTGCGGAAAGCGCGCGGAACTGGTACCCTGGCTGCCCGGATCCCCGGGTCATTCTCCTGCCGGTGGAGTCGCCGGCCGCCGCCGGAGAACGGGCGTCCGCCGCGCTCCGCGAATCCTTACGCACGCCGCTCGAGGATTGCGTGATCCTCCAGGCGAGCCGCCTGCAGTCATTGAAGGGCCAGCGCACCTTGCTCCAGGCGCTGGCGGCGATGAGAACGGTTCCCGGTTGGACCTGCTGGCTCGCCGGTGGAGCGCAGCGTCCGGAAGAACAGGCGTTCCTGGCGGAACTCCAGGCTTTGGCGGCGGCGAGCGGTGTCGGCGAAAGAATCCGGTTCCTCGGGCAGCGGGATGATGTCCCCTCCCTTTTGGAAGCGGCGGATGTTGTCTGTCAGGTGAATGAAGATCCGGAGGCGTTTGGATTGATCTATGTCGAGGCGCTCGCTGCCGGGAAGCCGGTCATCGCGGCCAATCGGGGAGGGGTCACGGAAGTGGTCGATGCGGGTTGCGGTGCCTTGATTCCTCCGGGGGCGGCGGGCGTCCTGGCGGACACTCTGCAACAATGGGTGGCGAATCCCCAGTTCCGCCAGCAACTGGGCCGGGCTGGCGTGCAACGCGCCCGGGAATGTTGTGATGTGGATCGCCAGATCGCCGCGCTGCATCACTTCCTCGGCGAATGCAGCGGGAATGCCCGGCTCCGGCGGTGACGCGACGAACGGTGTCGTCCCCCGCAGCCGACAAAAAAGGCGGAGGGATTTCCTCCGCCTTTCTCCTCGATTCAGCAACCGCGGAACCCGTCAGTCAAACTGGGTGCTGTCCGCCTTCGAATCCGCGCCGCGATCCTTTTCCCGCGCCACGGGCATATCGATCTCCACCGGCTTGCGCTTGCGGTCCTGATACATGTTGTCGGTATTGGACAGCGGGCGGTGATAGTACGAGGCGTAATAATAGGTCGTGTAGTAGTAGTAAGGATTGTCAATCGGGACGCCGTTGACAATGAGACCAAGAATGGGTGCCCCGCGCTGGCGCACCGTATTGAGGCCCATGCGGGCGAAACGGATGGAGGTGCGTCCAGCCCGGACGACGAAGAAGAGGCCGTCCAGATAGGCGGCGATGGAGAAGGTGTCATCAATGGCGGTCAACGGCGGACAGTCGAAGACGACGTAGTCGAACTCCTGCCGCAAGCGCATGATCAGATCCTTGGTGCCGCTGCCAATCAGCAACTCGGACGGATTCGCAGGGCGTTCACCGGCACGCATGAAGAAAAGGTTCTGGATGCCCGTTTCCCGGATGGAGTCCTTCAGTTCCATTTTGCCTTGGAGCACCTCGGAGAAGCCATGTTCCAGCGGTTGCTCAAAATAGCCGTGAATGTTACCGCGGCGAAGGTCGGCGTCGACCAGCAACGTCCGGTTTCCGGCGTGTGCCAGGGTGACCGCGAAATTGGTGGTAAAAGTCGTTTTGCCGTCGCCGGGGACGGCGGAGGTTACGGCCAGCATCCGCTTGCTGGTGCCTTCCGGGCTGAGCAGCAGGGCCGACCGGACGCCGCGGAGGGACTCGGCAAACATCGTATGCGTCTTCATCCGCGTGAGCAGCAGATAGCCCTCCTTGTAATGCTTCTTCTCGACCTCGGGCAATTGACCCAGAATGGGCTCTTCCAATTGCTCCTCAATGTCCTCCGGAGTCTCCAGCCGGTCATCCAGCCGGTTCAGCAGGAAGAGGATGCCGATGCCGACCATCGCCCCAATCGCCAAACCGGTGACGACAATGAACGGGCGCTTCGGCCGCACCGGCGTGGTGTCGCTGGTGACATCCAGAACGCTGAAGGCATCCTCGTCACCGCCCGCATTGGAGACATCGCGCAATTGCGTACGCAGCCGATCCAGCTCCAGCTTGGTGTTTTGCTCCTGACCGAGCAACCGGGTGTAGTCGTTCTCAATCGACTGATATTCGAAAGCCTTCTGTTGCAGTTCCTCAATCAAAGGCGGGTAGGCCGCGGCTTCTTTCTTGAGGAAACGCAGGCGTGACTCGCGAAACTGCTCCGCATCGGCGAGCGACTGTTCCACGTCCTTTTTGCGCAATTCGATGTCGTGGTCCAGGGCGACGATCGCCGGGTGCTTGTCGCGCAAATCCCGCGCGAGCAGTTCCCGGTGATTCTCCAGGCGATTCAAGTCGGCCACCAGGTCCGCGTAGCGGGTCGAACCGTCGAACCGGGCCTGCGCCGCGTCATCGTCATCCTTGTCGCTCCGGCCCTTGCCCGTGCGGCTCTCCCGGTTTTTTTGGTCGGCGGAGCCCCGGGCCACTTCCTCCTTGGTGGCATTTTCAAAGAGCTTGAGCTGGTTCAGCATGCTTTGATAGGCGTCCTGGTTGCGTTGCAACTGGTCGCGGACGGCGCCCCCCGCATCCTTGATGCTGACAATGTTGTGAGTCCGTTGAAACTCCTGCAGTTGGTCGCGATCCTGGGTCAGTTGACGATCCGTGTCGAGAATCTGCCGCTGGGTGAGGGCCTCGGCGGAGTTGATATAGCCGTTCATCCGTTGCTTTTTATAGGCAATGAATTCGTCGGCCCAGGTCGAGGCGAAGCTCTGGGCGTAGGCCTGATTGGTGGACTCCACTGCGAGGATGAAGGTGTTGCCCCGGCCGGCCGCCGCTTTGACGAATTCCGGCTTGGCCAGTTTGTTCGTATTGTCCCGGCCCTCCTGCAGCTTGGACATGACCCGTTGCATGACGGGACCACTCTCCATCAGGGTGAGCTGGGAGTCGGTAAAGGAACGGATATCGTCTTCAATCCGGGTGGTTTTGGTGGTGCTGACCACGCGACTGGCCGTTTGCAGGACGGCCTTGGCCGAAAACACGTCCGGCTTGTTATAGGCAATCCACAGGCCCAGGCCGAGACCGGCGATGGCGCAGATGACGAGCAGCAACCAGCGCTCACCGATCAATTTGAAATACCGGCGGAAATGCAGGTAGAGATTGATTCGGTCGACCAGCGACGTGCCATACCCAGGCAGCGGCGTGTTATACGACGAATAGGGATATTTCATGTACTTTGAAAAAATGCCGGTGTCTGATTAAATATTGATGAGTTTCTCCGGAACCCGGATTCGATCACCATCCTTCAGTTCGATGTCGTCCTTGAGATCGCCTTGTTCGAGCATCTTCTTGACGTCCCGCTTGAGGATATCGGTCTTCTTGGTGTCGGGATTCACCCGCATGACCTCCACTTTTTTCAGGTTGGCCGAAGGGTTGTTTCCGGCGATCTGGGAGAACAGGTCGGAAAGCATCAACTTCTGGCCCTCGCGGAGTGGGACTGTGTGATTGATACTGCCTAACACGACGACCTTGGCCGGATTCGGATTGTTGAGGTCGACCTTGGGGAGGCGGTCGAAAGTGACCAGATCCAAACTGACCGTGGCGTTCTTGTAGTAATCCGCATCGAGTTTCTCCTTCAATTCCTTGCGGAGGTCGGCCAGCTTGCGTCCGGCGGCCTTGATCGCCACGTATTCCTGACTGGAGATGGAGATGGGGAACTGGGCGTCGCCAAACTCGGTGATCTGGATGGGCGGGAAGGAGCCCCGGCCCGCCGACGGATCCTCGAGGATATTAAATTTCAGGGTGTCCCGCGGTTTCAACTCGCGGGCTTCCTGGTCCAATGCCGCATTGTTCGTGCTGCCGGCCGCCGCGTCTTGCGCCAGCAGGCGGACACCGGCGGTCAGTGCTCCGATGAGGAGCAGGATGTGGGTGGATTTCATGATAAATATTAGAAGCGATAGTTCAGACCCAGGCTCACGGTGTTGGCGGTAAATCCAGGAACGGAATTGTTTTGCGCCCCGAAGCGTACATCGGTGGTGCGAATGATGTGACTGTAGGCCAGGCTGGCGTTCAGTTTCTGAGTGATTTGATAGCCGGTGCTCAGGGTCAGCCCGAGGTTGTCGCCGCTGCTTTGGAACGAATAGAAGTCGTAGAGCTGGCCGGCCTCGAGCGCCGTCAGGAGCGAACCATCGGGACGTGCCTGCCCCGTCAAAGCCGCCACCGCCGACTCGCGGGTCGGGAAGATCTGCGTCAGGGAATTGGCGCTCTGCTTGAAATCCTGCCAGGCGATGGATCCCGACAGGCTCACCTTCCGATTGACCAGCCAGGTCATCCCATAGGTCGCCGACAGGGACTCCATTTGAGCGGATGAAAGGCTGTTGTTGAAGGAACGCCCGGCGGATAACTGGTGGCTGAGATACCGGGTGAGCCGCTGCTGGGCGCTGACATCAAAGGTGGCCGAGCCGGGATTGGACGCCGCGGAAATGCCCCCGATTTTTTCGTAGGAGATCGATTGGTACCGGACCGACGCGCTGAAGTTGATCCAATCCGTCGGGTGATAGGAAACCAGGGGACCGGCGGACCAACCGGTTGAATTGCTGAGCGAGCTCCTGGCTTCCAGAAACTCGTTGATGTTATAGGAAGCCGCCAAGCCCACCGTCAGCTTGGTGTTGAGGCGCTGGTAAAGCGCCGCGTTGAAATTGTGGGAATTGCTGTTGTAGTAGCTGTAAGCGTCGTTCAGTCCGCGATCGAGACCAAACGAATAGCCGGCGATGATCGAGGTTTCCCGGGCCAGGCTGTAGGCCGTCGAAATCCCGGACTGATTGCTGATCCGGCTGAAATCCACACCGGCGGCCGTGCCGCGATTCCGCAGGTCAACCCGCTGGTAGGTGTCCGCGGAGGTGCTGAGCTGGTCGTACAGGGTGATGAGGACATCGCCGATCCGGATCCGGTAGTCGATGGTCGAGCGGGGGGCGATATAGAGCGAGTTGAGCTGGCTATAATTCATGCTATAGCGGTAGCCCACGCCGACGTTGATGCGGATGGAGTTGTTATCGGTCAGCCGGGCGTCCATCTCGATCCCCAACGAAGGCGTGACGGTGAAATCATCGGAGTTGAAGCCAGCGCCCGACTGCAGGGCGTTGTCCGAGTAAACCATCGCGACGGCCGAGGTGAACTGGAGGGTCGTGTCGCCAAATTTGAGGTTGTAGTTTTTGTGGGGCCGGTTGATCGCCGGAACGTACGGCAGGTCCCGGGTCAGCGCGACATCGTAAAGCGCCCCGAGATCTTTTTTCGAACCGGTATTTTCGTCGAAGTCAGCGACGCTGGGAGCGGTAATTGGAGGCAGCCCGTCGTATCCCAGTCCCGAGGCATTCCCGAAGGGGGGTATGACCGGGTAGGGGCTTTGCGCCACCGCGGCGGACGCCACGGCCAGCATTCCCACCCACGGACGCCGGCTTCCGCGGCCTGCGAAACGAACGGCGAGGCCGGATTTGTTGGTCCGCATCAGCTTGTAATAACTCATGATAACGTCAGTGCATTCCTGGCACCCCCGCGCTGGGGCAGTGCGCCGGCGGATCCGCCCCGGGCCGATCCGCCAATCTCACACGACTATAAGATCGAAAAAGGCCGAAATACAAGGCATTTAGGTGGGGTAATCCGCCTGCGAGAGGGAGCCTCCTCCAGCCCGTCACAGTATCCGTCGAATCTGGTAGTACCGTTCCCCGGCGGGTGGACGATCATCGGTCCACTCCAGAAGACCCGTCAATGCCATCCGCGCCACACCCAAGGGTTGCCACCCGGGGGAGAGCGAGTTCTGAATAAATAGCTGATACGACTTACCGACGCCAACCGAAGCGTTAACGATAATTGATGTCAAGGTTCGCCTTATTGTGGCCTGAAATTGAAAGGAATTGCTGTTGAGTGGATTTGTTCCAGCAGCCGCTTCACGGAGATTTGAATAGCCGTCGCCGTCGGGATCCAGCCCCGGCGCGCTTTGAGCCTGGGTGAAGGGGGACCAGTAGGCTCGCTGGAAGAGATCGCTCAGGCCGTCGAAATTATCATCGGGAAACGGCGGCAGCACTTCGACAAATCCAAAGGCGCGGATCACCTTGCCGTCCACGTTGAGTTCCAAGGTGCGGGGGCCGTCGGTGGCGTTGGTGGCGACGGCGACGGGCACTTGAATCAGGGTGAGCTGGCGCAGGGCGGCGTTGATCACTTCGGTGGCGCCGTAGGTGATCCCGTCGCCGGTGATTCGCAGGTTGGTGTTGGCCGGAAGGGTGCCGGGGACGTAGACGCCGACCCACGCCTCCGTTGTGCCCGGCGCCAACTGCACGGCCAGATCGGCGCTTGCCCGATCGGTTCGGCTGAAGCCCTGACGGATCTCCGTGATCCGATAGGATGGCGTCCCCGCCGTCACCGCGAAGTCACGGGTCTGGGCGGTATTGGCCGTTACCTTGATCGTTGCGGGGAGCGTGGATTGAAAACCGGTGTTTGCGAGCGTGTACTCGTCGGCGCCCGAGACATCCAGATCGACCCCGCGGACGAGCGCGGCGTCGCCTCCCAGGTTGGGATCCAACGGGGTGGCGCGGATCTGGTAGGTGCCGGGGGGCAATCCGGCCAATTCGTAGGTGCCATTGGCCTTGGTGACTGCCGCCGTGACGACAATTCCGTTGGTTTTTTCCAGGAGGACCATGGCGCCCAGTTGCGCGGTGCCGTTGAGGCGGACCGCGCCGGTGATCCGGCCCAAGGTCGAGCGGGTCGCCGCCGTTCCATAGACGTCTTCGGCGAACGCAATTTCGTCGGCCGACAAACCAGTCGCTGCGTTCACGCCGCCGCCGGAATACCACCAAAGCGTGGAAGTGCCCAAGGGGGAATGATTGGCCCCCAAAACGTGGCCCAGTTCATGGAGCAGGATTGTTTCGAGGAACGGCCGATTGGCACTCGGCTCCGTATAGGAGGTCGTGAAATCAAGGTCGCGCCGGATGAGGATGACGGCTTGAAGAATCTTCGCCGAGGAGAACTCGTCGGTGAACAGATAGGTCACCGCCACCTGGCCCGTGTTGAAGAGCGTCAGGCTGGCGCCGCCAAAATCCGGCCCCATCGGGTAGCTGCCCGGATTCACCCACAAGATATCGACGCGTCCATCCTCGGCGGGGATCCGGGCGACGGTGTCGATGGATGGACCTTCTTCGAAGCGGATTAGCGTCCCGGGCACGGCCTGCCATTGGGCGGCGGCGGCCCGGGCGTTGACCCATTCGTCGGACAGCACGCCGCGTACGGATCCGGTTTTCCCGAGATGATAGACCAGCTTGGGAGTCTGCACGGCGAAGTCGACTTTCATCGGCAGTCCCGCTCCGTCGTGCCGGATCACATACGCCCGGCCGGGCATCGCTGTGATCCACCCCAGCAGCATCGCGAGCCAAACGACCGCGCGTTCCGTCCGGCCGGCCGGGCGGGGGCCGGGCGAAGGGCGATCTTTGAGCGGGGAAATTCGGAGGTTGTCCGGAATCATTGCTCCCAATTTCGCGAGGATCGGTGCGACGCGCAAGGGACGGATTTGCCCCTCAGACGGAACCGGAGTCGGCGGCGCTCCAGATTTGGGCGAGGTATCCGCCCGGGCGCCGCAATTCCGCGGGGGAACCCAGTTCCACCACCCGGCCGTCGCGGAGGACGGCGACCAGATCGACTTCGCGAATTGTCTCCCATCGATGCGCCACGATGACGGTTGTGCGCCCCTGGCGGAGCTTCCGGAGCGCCGCCACCACGGCGTTTTCACTCTCGCTGTCGAGGGCGCTGGTGGGTTCATCCAGCAACAGGATCGGTGCGTCCTTCAACAGGGCACGGGCCAGGTTCAATCGCTGCTTCTCACCCACACTCAGGCGCAACGCACCGTCGCCCACGCGGCTTGCATAACCCGCCGGTTGGCGCCGGATGAATTCGTGGGCCTGCGCCGAGCGGGCGGCCGCTTCGATCTCGGACTGGGACGCGTCCGGCCGGCCGAAAGCGATGTTTTCCGCCAGAGTGGCCGGCAGGAGGAGAGGCTCTTGCAAGACCCAGGCGATTTGTCGTCGCAGTGCACGGCGATCCAACGTTTGCAAATCGACGCCGCCCACGAGGATCCGGCCGGAGTCCGGTTCAAGAAAACGCGGCAGCATCTGGAGCAGTGTGGATTTGCCCGCTCCACTCGGCCCGACCAGCGCCAAGGTGCAGCCGGCGGGGATGCGCAGGGACAGGCCGCGAAGCACGGGTCGATCCGGCTGATACCCAAAGGTCAGTTCCTGGATCACGATGTCGCCGCTGGCCGTCGACTCCTTCAAGGCATCGGTGCCCGGCACGATTTCGGTGGTGTTCAGCAATTCCATGACCCGGGCGACTCCCGCCTTGGCCTGGCTGACGGTCCCACCCAAATGTCCCAGTTGGTTCAACGGCTCATACAATTGGGTCAAATAGGCCAGGAAAACCCAAAGGGCGCCGACGGTCAGTCGACCCGCCTGCACTTCCCGCGCTCCCAGCCATACCAGGCCGCCGGTCGCCAGGGCAAAGAGCGCGGCGATGGCGGCCAGGTAACCCACTTCCGTCCGGTGTTGTCGCAGCCGGGCCAGGAGCGCGGCCTCGGTGGCGGCGCGGAATTCCGCGGCCATCCGGGGTTCGGCGGTGTGGCTCTGGATCAGCGGCAACAGCGTGAGTCCTTGTTGTACCTGGCTGGCCAGGCCGGCTTCCACCGTTTGGGCCAGGGCCGCGCGGGTCGACATCCGCTGACCAAACGCCCGCATGAGCAGGAGCAGCGGAGGAATCACGGCCAGAGCAGCCAGCGCCAGGCGGGTGTTCAACTGCCACATCACGCCGAGCATCAGGATCACAGACGCAAGTGCGGACAGGGCCGTGAACAGGCCCTGTTGGAACAGGGTTTGAAAAGCGTAGGTGTCCCAGGTGGCCCGGTAGAGCACGTCGCCGGCGGGCCGCGCCTGGAGTTGTTTGAGCGAAAGATTCAGGAGCCAGTCGAAGACGGCCTGCCGTACGCGGGCCAGGCCGCGCAGTCCGGTGTGGATGAGCACCTGGTTCAGCAGGGCCTGCAGCGCGGCATGGCCGAGGTGAAAAGCGACGAGCAAGCCACAGAGAATCGGGATCTGCGCTTTCGGATCCACGCCCAGCCAGCGGACCAGGGCGGCCTGATCGGGTGGAGTGCCCAGGGCGTGGTCGACGAGCAGCGCCAGCGGCCAGGGTTTGAGCACGCCCGCTAATACCACCAGGCCCAGGAGCGCCAGCGCCAGCAGGATGCGCGGCCAATCTGACCGGTAGAAGCGAAAAACAGGCGGAATGAAATCCATGCGTAGCCGTCGGCTCTAAATAGTGTTCGGCTTCCAGGGAAGCCAGAACTGTCCGCACGCCGCCGCCCCGGACTTTTCCTCCAAACAACCGCTCGCCAGCGCCACGCCAACTCATAAGCTCCGGGGCGTACCAAATTGAAATCGGATGAAAACACGCGTCCTTTCCCACGGTCACTCCCGCCGCTCCTTCCTTCATTCCACCGGCGCCCTCGCAGGTGTGCTGGCAGTCGGTCGCGCGCCCGCATTGCTCGCCGCCGAATCACCGAACTCCCGGGTGCGGGTGGCCGTGATCGGACTCGGTCGGGGCATGGATCACGTCGGGACCTACCTGCAGGTGCCCAATACCGAGATCGTGGCCGTCTGTGATGTCGACGAACGCCGCGTCGCCGCCGCGGTCCGCAAGGTGGGCGAAAAATCGGGGAAGGAGCCGGCCGGCGTGCGGGATTTCCGTCGGTTGCTTGAGAATC
>JAYTHD010000595.1:0-19885 GCA_043732975.1 Verrucomicrobiota bacterium | reverse complement strand
TCCAGCGCCGGCAGCAGTGCGGTGGGCTTGCAATTCCAGGAGCCCCCAGAACCCGGAGGCCTGGCCGGAACGACCGACACCAGCGGAAAGCCGGATCTGATCCACTCCAGCAACTCCGGCTCGGGGTCAGGCCGAAACAGCATGACGGGAACATCGGGAGCGCAACGGCGCAGGCTGGCCAGAAGAAATCTCAAGCCGACATGCTCCGTCCGACGGTCCTCAGCAATGCAGAAAACCGTCTTCATCAACACAGGCGACCCAAAAACCGCTCCATGCTGCGAGTGTTGTCGCTCGCACGGCGATTGCAACAATCAGCACCGTCGAAAGGGACGTTCCTTCACCCGGTGTAGTTGCCGGGTCCGAACCCGTTCGAAGGAACGGTCAGCTAAACAACCCAAGCACCGGCTCAGCCTGGACCAACTCCCGAGGTTGGTTCAGATGATTCATCACCATGGTGTGCGGATCGATACCCATCGCGTGGTAAATTGTCGCCACCAACTGAATGGGATGCACCGGATTCTCCGCGGGACTGCTCGCGGTGGCATCGGATTTCCCGTACAGGGCACCGCGACCCACCCCTGCCCCGGCGACAAACGCCGTATAGCAATAGGGCCAGTGGTCGCGGCCGTCCGGGGAATTGCTGTTGCCGCTGGTGCTGACGCCCAGGCGCGGGCTCCGGCCGAACTCACCCAACGCCACGACCAACGTTTCCTTCAGCAAACCACGTTGATCCATGTCCTCGATCAAGGCGGAAAGCCCCGAATCCAGCTTGGGACAATGCAGGTTCCGCAGCGGGCCAAAATTCGCCGCGTGGGTGTCCCAGGCATCGACGGTCGGATCGCCGTTGGCCACGGCCGGCCAGTTCATTTGCACGACCCGTGTGCCCGCCTCGATCAGGCGTCGCGCCAGCAGACAGCCCTGGCCGAAGGTGTGGCGCCCATAACGATCCCGGGTCGCCTCCTTTTCCTTGGCGAGATCAAAGGCGTCCCGGGCGCGGCCGCTGCTCACCAGATCGAAAGCCTTCTGATAGTAGGAGTCCAGCGCATACTTGCCGACCGCCTTTTCCATATCCGGCATGGCGTCGTTGACGCTCTTGAGCAGCGTGCTTCGACGTTCCAACCGTTCCCGGGAGACTTCCTTGCGCAAGGTCAAGTCCGCCAGGTTGATCTCCTTCGCGGGATCCTGGTAAAAATAGTAGGGATCAAAAGCCGCGCCGAGAAAACCGGCCGTTCCGCCCTTCCCGATGACATTCGATTCCTGGAGCGGCCGGGGCAGCATCACGAAGGGCAGCATGGGAACCTCCGGCGGTTTGAGGCGCGAAATCTGCGCGCCCAGATGCGGAAAATCATTCGGCGCCGGCGGCTCCAACTGACCGGAGGGCGACACGCGATCCGGCGTGTAACCGGTCATAATTTGGTAGATCGCCGCCGTATGATTGAAGAGCCCGACCGGCGTATAGCTCATCGAGCGAATGAGCGTGGCCTTGTCCATCTGCTGGGCCAGCTTGGGCATCACTTCACTCAAAAAGATCCCCGGAACATTGGAACGGATCGGCTTGAAATCACCGCGCACATTGGAGGGCGCATCCGGCTTGGGATCCCAGATGTCGATGTGACTGGGCCCCCCTTGCAGATAAATGATGATGACCGATTTCGCCCGCCCCCAGCCATTCTTCGCCATGCCCGGCGAGGGGCCGGCTCCGGCGGGTTGCGCCGCCTGCAGGCGCAGGATGTCCGCCAGGCTCAGACCGGCGAGACCCGCCCCGCCCAGGCGCATGAATTCACGACGACTGAAACCGTCGCAGGTGGCACCGCTACTGCCAGGTATGGAGATCATGAGATGGAATGATTAAAGTTTTGCAGTTCACCGCATCCGACAAAATTCAGGTCATCGATTGAAGAGAAAGGCCGGGCTGTTGAGCAGCGCCCAGGTCAAATCCTGAGTGGTCTCCAATCGCTGGGTTCCCTCGCCCAATTTGATCGCGGCCCGCTCCTTGTCCGTCGGCATCCGACTGAGGCAGCTGAGATAGACTTCCTCAATCACCTTTTGATCATCCTTCTCGTGGGCGACGAGTCGGGCCAGGTGATTGTCGGCATTGCTGACGCATTCGCCGAGCGTGGGGCCATTGATCAGGTTCAATGCGTGGGAAAGGGTCACGTTGCTGCTGCGTTCACATTCACAGGCACTCTGACGTTTGGGCCGCCCGAACAAGGCGAGGAAATCGCTCCCGCCGACCATGCCGTCCGGCACTTCGACAGCACGCAGGCCCGCCGGCATGTCGGTAAAACGTTGCCGGTAGCCCGTGGCCACGGCGACGGCGTCCAGCATCTGTTCGGCGCTCAAACGGCGCGGCATCGCCCGTGAGAAATTGATCAGGTCATCCTCGTTCCATTTGTTGGGAACGATGCTCAATTGATAGGCCCGCGATTGACACAGGGTCCGCAGCAACTGCCGCAGGTCATGACCGTGCTGGACAAAATCCGTCGTCAACACGTCGAGCAACGCCAGGTTGCTGGGTGGATTGCCGGCGCGGATGTCATCGACCGGATCAATGATCCCGCGGCCAAACAGGTAGCTCCAGAAACGATTCACCGCCGATTTTGCGAAGTAGGGATTCTCCGGCGAAGTCAGCCACGCCGCGAAGACTTCACGGCGGTCCGCGCCCGGCGCCGGCTCCGGGGTTGTGCCATAGGGCACCCGCGGCTTCATCACGGCGCCGCTCTTGAGATGCCGGACTTCGCCCCCGTTGTAGTTATGATAGACAATCTCCTCCGACACCTGATCGCTCGCGTAGGTTTCATTGCCGCGGATCAAATGATCGCGTCCCAAGGATCCGCGCTTGAAGGCCACCTGGGCGAAAAACGCACCCAGCTCATAATATTGGGTCTGGGTCCAACGCTCGAAGGGATGGTCGTGGCACTTGTTGCAATTGAAGCGGACCCCGAGGAACGTCTGGGAAATATCCTCCGTCATTTTGCCCGGATCCCGCAGGGCGCGCAGATAATTGCCCGCCGGTTGCTCGAAAGTGCTGCCCTGCGCGAGAATCAGGTCCCGGACAAATTGGTCGTAGGGCCGGTTGGCCGCCAATTGGGCGCGGATCCAATTCCGAAACACCCAGACGCCTTTCTTCCCCAGATTTTCCGAATTGCACTGCAACAGATCGGCAAACTTGTTCGCCCAAAAGTCGGAAAAGGCGGGCGAACCCATCAATTCTTCAATCAGGGCGTCCCGCTTCTTGCGCCCCTCCGTCGCGTCGGCCAGAAACGTCCGCACCCGGTCGGACGTGGGCGGCTGGCCGGTCAGGTCCAGAAACACCCGCCGAATGAAATCCGCATCCGTGCACAGCCCGCTGGGATTCAACTTCATCCGGGCAAACTTCGCGTTAAGGTTCCGGTCCACGTAGTTGTACTCGGGCATGGCTTCGAAGGCGAAGCCCGTGCGATCCCCCATCACGGTGACTTCCCGCGACGCATACTGACCTTCGTACCGCACCAGCACCGCCATTTCCCCGCGACGCAGGGAGGTCAGCGACCCATCCTTGACCACGGCGATTTCTTCATTGTTGCTCGAAAGGATTGCCTCCCGGGTGACATCCCGCGTCGTGCCGTCCGGATAGTTGGCCACGACCAAAAACTGCTGCACACGACCCGGCAGATCGATTTCCACTTCCTTCGGCAGCACCTCGATCTTGGTCGGACGGTTTTGGGCGGGCGGCTCAAAGGCGGCGCCCTGGGTAATCCAATCCCGCAGGAGTTTGTGGTAACGCGAGGCGGGCCTGATCGCCTGCCGTCCCTCATGCGGTACATCCCCCAGCGGCTTCAGCAGCATCAGGGAATCATCCACATTCACCCGGTTGATCCGCCGGCCGCTCAGATCGTCCACCAGCGCCTGATAATCGAACTCCGGATCATACCCCCGCAGGGAAAGCTTGAAACCGTTCTTGCCCTTGGCCGAGCCATGACAGGTGCCGGCACTGCAACCAACGCGGCTGAGGATGGGTTCGACATCGCGGACAAAACCGACGGGCGGCACATCGACGGCCGCCACTTTCACAGCCAGGGAGGCCCGCTTCCCCAGCACTTCCACCTGCGCGGTAAAATCCCCGGCCGCGACGCCTGTGAAATAAGCATCGTCCCCGAGTTGGATTCCGGACGCCGGCGGAGTCCAGCGGGCTTCCGCCGTCAAATCCACCACGCCACCCTCCGCGCGGACTCCCAGGACCAGTACCTTGCGGGCATCGCGGGCATTCGACAGCGTCAACGACGCCGGGATCAGGCGCAGCGATTCGATCGCCGGATACGCCGGCTTGGGCGGGATGACCCGATCGGGCGCCCGTTCCGCCTGGACGCCTGCGGGGAGTGACACGGTGGCCGCCAACCCGGCGACCCAAAGTCGCCTCGCCAAGAAGATTCCGAGATGGGAAAAAGACATATAGCCGGAGAGATGCAGTAAACACTGCGGCCGCGCATCCAACGACTCAAGTATTAAATCAAATTCCCGGCCCCCGTTGTCCCGCCGCGCCAAGTCCGATCTTTAGCCTTCCACGCATCCATGCGAAACTTGCGTGGCTGGCATCCGCCAGATTCTGTCAGCGGCATGAGTTACCGTGGGAATGGACGCCGGATTTTTCTGCCCGGGTTCTGCCTGGGAATCTGGGTCGCTGGCCACGTCGCTCTCGCGGGAGACGCCGCAACATCCACGATCCCGGCGGCCCCAGCTGCGGAAGCCGCGGCTCACGTCGCGGGTTTTCAATTGGCGCCCGGTCTCCAATTGCAGATTTGGGCGACCGAGCCGCAGCTCCAGAACGGTGTCGCCCTGAGCTTCGATGGCCGCGGCCGGTGCTTTGTGGCGGAGACCCACCGCTACAAGGACAGCATTTTCGACATCACCCAGCACACCAACTGGCTGCTGAATGATCTCGCCTTTCGTTCACCGGCGGACCGGGGAGAATTCCTCGCCGACCAGTTCGCCGGCGCCGCGCCCGATCTGCTCACCCGGGCCTCGGAATCGGTGCGGGTGCTCGAAGACCGAACCGGAGCCGGACACGCCGACTTCAGCCAGACGTTCGCCGACGGCTTCAACACCTCCGTGGATGGCACCGCGGCCGGGGTCCTCGCCCGGGATGGCGACGTCTGGTTCGCCTGCCTGCCGAGCCTGTGGCGGATGGCGGACGATCCCCTCGCCGGTCCGGGACGTCCGCGAACACGCGTCGCCCACGGATTTGGCGTCCATATCGGAGTCACCGGCCACGACCTGCACGGGTTGATCAAAGGTCCGGATGGACGGATCTATATGTCTTTTGGTGACCGCGGGCTGGATGTCAGCACGCTGACGAATTTCGCGCCCGTTCCGCCGCACGTCGCCGGGACGCTGCGCGACACCGGCGGCGTCTTGCGCTGCGAGCCCGATGGCACGGGATTGGAATTGTATTGTTACGGATTGCGCAATCCGCAGGAACTCGCGTTCGACGACCTGGGAAACCTCTGGACCGTCGACAATGACACCGCGGGCGCCGATCCGTGCCGGGTCCTGCATCTGGTCGAGGGCGGGGATTATGGCTGGCGCTGCAGCTACCAACACATGGAGGGCTTCGGCCCGTGGGTGCAGGAGGAATTGTGGAAGGGAGGCCAGGACGGAATTCTGCCTTCCGCCGGCACGGT
The DNA here is from genome assembly GCA_043732975.1 of Verrucomicrobiota bacterium. Classification (GTDB taxonomy): domain Bacteria; phylum Verrucomicrobiota; class Verrucomicrobiia; order Limisphaerales; family UBA9464; genus CANIZL01. The sequence goes on along the minus strand of JAYTHD010000595.1, from coordinate 14,225 downwards.
GAGCCAGGGACCGAGCGGGCTCGCGTGGTATCCGGGCACAGGCTTCGGCGACCGCTTCGCCGGCAAGTTTCTGCACTGCGATTTTCCGGCGGGGGTCTGTGCCTTCTCCCTGCGGCCCTCCGGAGCGAGCTATGTCGTCGACCAAAAGGAACGGTTCTTGTGGAACTGCTGGGCCACGGACGTGGATTTTGGACCTGATGGGGCGGCCTACGTGTTGGATTGGGTGAGTGGCTGGCAGATGCCGGACAAGGGCCGGATTTACCGAATCACGGACCCCGCCAGGATGGGCGATCCCCTCGTGGCGGAAGTGCGCCAACTGTTGGCGGCGGGGATGAAAGCGCGACCCACGCCGGAGCTGCTGGTTCTGCTGGCCCACGCCGACCGACGGGTGCGTCTGGAGGCCCAATGGGCGCTCGCGGAACGCGGTGTCGCCGTCCTCGGGAGCCTGACGGAACTGTCCCGCAGCTCTTCCAATCCCCGGGCGCGGCTCCACGCCCTGTGGGCCACGGGAATCATTGTCCGTCACCTGCCTAAGACCGAGGCCAGCGCCGAGTTGGCGTCGCTGCTGAAACTCCTGGCCGACCCCGATCCGGAAATCCGTGGCCAGACCGCCCTGACTCTTCTGGGCGACGGGCGGCTGGTGAATGCCGAGCGGCCCGCGGCGGCTTTGCTGGAGGATCCCGCACCCCGCGTGCGCCTGCTCGCCCTGCACGGCTACATTCAACGCCTGCGCACGCCGGGGTATTCCCGGCAAAACGTCCGGTCTTTCAACGAGCGTAATCACGCCAACGGACTTCTCGACGGGCATCTCCCGACCGTGGAACTCGCCCGCGCCTTGGAAGCCGACGGAATAGATCCGTTTCTCCTGGATGCTGCCGCGCAATTTTTGACCCTCGTTCCCGCCGGCGAAATTTCGCGCCGTTTTCTGGAAAGCCCGAATGAGGTCACCCGCCACGCCGCTCTCCTCGCCCTGCGCCGACTGGCCCGGCCGGGGATTCAAGCCTTCCTCTCCGATTCCAGCCCGCAACTGGTCACCGAAGCGGGGCGGGCCATTCACGATGTCCCGATCACCCCCGGCTTCATGGCATTGGCCCAGATGCTCACCCGGGTGGATTGCCCGACGAATCTCTTTTCCCGGGTGATCGACGCCAACGCCCGCCTCGCTTCCGGCCGCCACGCAACGACGATCGCCAATTTCGCCGGGCGGGCGGATATTTCGCCATCGGCCCGGGCACTGGCCATCCGCACCCTGGGCGAATGGGCCGAACCACCGCCCCTGGATCGGGTGAACGGACTCTGGCGTCCCCTGGTGGCGGCAAAAAACGGAGAGAGTTACTTCGCCGCCCCCCTCCTGGAAACCCCGCCGAACCCCGCTCTGGCCGAGGCCTTGAAGGCCGCACCCATGCTGCCGCCGGGGCCGCTTTCGCGATTTGACCGCGTCGCGCTGCTGCCCCCGGATCTCGGCCGCTCCGCCACCTATCAGGAAGGCATGGCCGTCCGACGCAAAGACGTCGCTGCCAAGAAGGCGTTTCTGGTCAAGGCTGGCGAATATATCGCCACTGGTGACGCCACGATTCAAAGCGCCTTGGTTCAAGCGGCCGTCCGGCTTCGGGCCAAGGAGGCGTCGACACCCCTGTACGAACTTCTGAAATCGGCGTCGACACCCCTGACCGTCCGTGCTGCCCTCGTCCCCGCGCTGGTGGCGTTGAACGCGGTCACGGCCGAAGCGGCGGTGCGCTTCGCCTTCACCTCCACCGAACCCACGCTGCGGGCCAGCGCGGTTCCGTATCTGGATCGTTTGGGAACGGACCATGCGCTGGAACTCTTGGCTCCGGCGGTAGCCATCCCGGACGCGGGCCGGGATATCGGGACCGCACAGGCCGCCTACAAGGCTCTGGCCAAATTGGAATTGCCCGCGGCCGACGCGCTGATCGCCGTGGGATTGCAGTCGCTGACCGATGGTTCCCTGGCGCCAACCCTGGCCCTGGACGTCGTGACCGCCGCCGAACAGCGCGCCCCGCAGGTTCCTGCCCTGGCCACCGGGTTGGCCGAATATCAAAAACACCAACCGCCGTCGGAGCCGCTCGCCCGCTATCAAAACGTCCTCCAGGGCGGATCCGCCGCCCGCGGTCGCACCCTTTTCTTTGAGCATCCCGGGGTCCAATGCCTCCGCTGTCATCAGGTCGCCGCCGCCGGCGGGACGGTGGGACCGAAACTCGACGGCATCGGCAAACTCCGGGATCGCACTTATCTTCTGGAAAGCATCGTCCAACCCAACAAGCAGTTTGCGGAAGGTTTCCAGCCCGCTCCGGGAACCTTGAGTGCCATGCCGGAAGGATTGGGGGACGCGCTCAACCGTATGGAACTCCGCGATCTGGTGGAATTTCTCGCCAGCCTGAAGTAGTCGTCCGTGTTGCAGTGCGACCGGCGGATTCCCGCCACGCGAACAAATGCCCACAGAAAACCCGCTTCTTCGCCCCTTGCCGATGGGCCTCGAGTGATCCAATCCAAATCTGCCCCCTGACTCGGCGGCACCCAGCGGATGCGTCAACTAAAACCCGTGACTGAATTGCAGGCCGCAACGTTGCCGGCAGCCGATCCTCTGTCACGCTGCGATTCGGTCGGGGCAGGCCACGAACCGTGCGGCGCGGTTGCGGCGACAGCGTTCGCCACGGTTTTGGGGTCGGGGCCCCCGGTTTCAGATCAGCGCACGTGGAAGCAAACCATTATCCGAAGCATTATTGCGGGGTTTTCGGCATCTTCGGCCATCCCAACGCGGCGGAACTCACCTACTACGGCCTCTACGCGCTCCAACACCGCGGTCAGGAGAGCGCGGGTATCGTCACCTGCGACAACAAGGGTTTCCACTGCCACCGCGGCATGGGACTCGTGCCCCAGGTTTTCACCGGGAACGTCCTGCACGACTTATTTGGATCTTCCGCCATCGGCCACACCCGCTATTCCACAACGGGATCCTCGAACCTCATCAACGCCCAACCGCTGACGGTGGACACCGCCAAGGGCCGGATTGCGATCGGCCACAACGGCAACCTCACCAATGCCTCCCAGTTGCGCGAGGAACTGGAAGGACGCGGCTCCATCTTTCAGACCACGGTCGATTCGGAAATCATCGTCCACCTGCTGGCCCAGCCCACCCGCTCCCACGAGAGCGCATTGATCGAGACCGTGCGCCGCATCGAAGGCGCGTATTCGCTAGTGATCCTGACGGAACGCGAATTGATTGGCGTGCGGGATCCGCACGGATTCCGACCGCTGAGCCTGGGCCGCATGGCCAACGGGGCCCATGTGCTCGCCTCGGAAACCTGTGCTTTCGATCTCATCCAGGCGCAATTCGTCCGCGATGTGGAGCCGGGTGAAATCGTCATCATCGACGATAGCGGAGTCCGCAGTGTGCAGGCGTTTCCGGAGCATACCAAGCGGGGCATGTGCATTTTTGAATACGTCTATTTCGCCCGACCGGATTCCAATCTCAACGGCCGAAACGTTTACGAAGTCCGCGTCAACATGGGCCGCCAACTGGCGCGCGAACATCCGATCACAGCGGACGTCGTCGTCCCCGTCCCGGATTCCGGCAATTGCGCCGCGTTGGGCTATTCGATGGAAAGCGGCATTCCCTATGAAATGGCCTTCGTGCGAAATCACTATGTCGGGCGGAGCTTTTTGCAGCCGAGCCAGATCATCCGTGATTTCGCCGTGCGCGTGAAGTTGAACCTCATCGCCGGCCTGGTCCGCGGCAAAAAGGTCGTCATCATCGACGACTCCATCGTCCGTGGCACGACCAGCAAGGCACGCGTCACCAGCCTCAAGGAGGCCGGCGCCAGCGAGGTGCATGTCCTCATTTCCTGTCCGCCGCACATGAACCCTTGCGTCTACGGAATTGATTTCCCGGAACGTTCCAAACTGATGGCGGCGAATTACACGCACGATGAAATCTGCAAGTATCTGAACGCGGATTCGTTGGGCTATCTGAGTGAAGCCGGCATGGTGGCGGCCACCGGGCAGAAGAAGGAATCCTTCTGCCTCGCCTGCTATAATGGTGAGTATCCCGTCAAATTCGATCCCACCATCGACAAGCACATCATCGAGCGTCGGCGTGCCAAGCGCAGCAGCTTCGCGGCCGAAGTCGAAGCCGAGGTGCGGCAGCGGCAATTGCTGTAGCAATCGGTGAGGCGTCGAGCGTCACCGGATCTTGATCTGCGTGGCGATCATTTCGACGGTGGCATCGAGCGCCCCGGAGTTCTTGCGCACAACCTCCCCGGCCCGCCGCCCCAGTTCCGCCCGCTTCCCGGGATCGGCCAGCAGCTCATTCAATGTCTTTTCCAGACCGGCGACGTCGGGACATTGGATCGCCCCGCCCGCCTCCAAAAACTGCGGAACCACCTGAGGAAAGTTCTCCATGTGCGGACCAAAAATCACGGCCTTGCCCAACGCCGCCGGCTCAATCGGATTCTGCCCCCCGTGGGCGGTCAACGATTTCCCGACGAACACGACGTCCGCCCGTCCATAAAAGGAGAGCAACTCGCCCGTCGTGTTCACCACCAGCCCTTGAAGGTCACCCGGCGCATGCGCGGTGGTGGCGGTCATTTCGGTGCGATAGACGAAGCTCAGACCGCGCCGCTTCAGTTCGTCACCCACCTCGCGGCCCCGCTCATGATGGCGGGGAACCACGATCAGGAACAGCGACGGGAACCGCGGCCGCAGGCGCCGGATCAGATCCGCCAGGATGGCCTCCTCACCCGCGTGGGTGCTGCCACCCACGAGGATCAGATTCTGGTCGCTGACACCCAATTGTAACAGCAGGCCGGCCACGTCCAGACGCCGGGTCGTATCCAGTTTGGCCGCCTCGAATTTCAGGGAACCCACGACGCGAATCACCTCGGGGCGCACGCCCAGTTCGCGCAAGCGGGCGGCGTCCGCGTCGTTTTGCGCGGTGACTCCCGAGAATCCGGAAAACATTTCGCGGAACAGAAATCCGAAGCGCCGGTAACCGCGATGCGAGCGTTCACTGATGCGGGCATTGACCAGGAAGTACGGCACGTTGCGCCGTCGCAGCGACCACAAAAAGTTGGGCCAGAGTTCCGCTTCCACGAGGACCACGGCCTCCGGATGAATGGTTCCCATCGCCCGCTGCACGTGCTTGCGACGGTCGATCGGGTAGTAGATCCGGGCCACTCGGTCCGGGAGGCGCTGGCGCAGGATGGACATCCCTGTCGACGTGGTCGTGGACACCACAAACTTATGGTTGGGCAGTCGTTTTTCCAACGCGGCGATCAAGCCGACCACCAGATTGACCTCACCCACGCTGACCGCGTGAAGCCAGAGGACATCGCGATTGGTCAGGGCATGCTTGAGCCCGGTTTCATACTGGCCGAATCGTTGACCAAACCCCCGTTTCCAATCGCCACGCCGCGCCAGCTTGAAAAGGTAAAACGGCGCCGCGAGGAAAAACCCCGCATTGAACACGCAATTGTAGACAAAACGCTTCACGAAAATATCAACTCTGTGACCAGCCTAAGCCGCCCGACTCACAGCGAGAATCGAGCCAAGCTAGAAACCGGGGCGCGCATTGGCCATTTTTAAGTCATTGTGGCAGAGTGCGGAAGAATCCATCCCAAACCTTGGTTGATCCGCCAGGGATTATGGCCAAGGCTGATGGGCTCCTACCTGTATGAAGTTCGGATTTGTTCTCCTGCTCCTGGCGGCGATGCGTGCCTTGGGCGCGGCACCGATACCGGCGCCGGCACTTCCCGTCGATCACGCGGAACGGTTGACCCGCGGGATCGCCCTGTACGAAAAAAAAGTCCGGACCCTGCTCGTCGAAAACTGTGTCAAGTGCCACGGCGGGGAACAGACCAAGGGCGAATTGGACCTTACGACCCGCGAAGGCCTGCTCCGGGGTGGCAAGGACGGTCCGGTGGTGACGTTGTACTCCGCCCGCACGAGCCGCCTCATTGAGCTGATTTCACACGCGAAGGACCCGCACATGCCGTCGAAGGGCGACCAGTTACCCGAGGCGGCCGTCGCCGGTTTTGCCGACTGGATCGATAACGGGGCTCCGTACACCCAACCGTTGGCCGCGAGGGGAACCAATTCATCCGCGGAACGGGGACAGATCCGGGAAGCGGATCGAAAGTGGTGGGCGTTTCGGCCGCTGAAAAATCCCCTGCCACCCCGGGTGAAAGCCAGCGAACGCAGCGCGAATCCCGTGGACGCCTTCATTATTGCTTCGTTGGAAGCCGCGCGGCTGGAACTCAATCCACCGGCCGACCGTCGCACGCTGATCCGACGCGCTTCCTTTGACCTCTTGGGATTGCCGCCCACCCCGGAGGAAGTGGCTGGGTTTGAGCGCGACACCTCACCCGCTGCCTGGGCGAAAGTGGTGGGCCGGCTGCTGGACAGTCCGCAGTACGGCGAGCGCTGGGCCCGCCACTGGCTGGACGCGGCGCGCTTTGCGGAAAGCTCCGGATTCGAGCACGATACGGATCGGCCCAACGCGTACCACTACCGCGATTTCGTCATCCAGGCACTGAACGCCGGCATGCCCTACGATCAATTCGTCCGCTGGCAGATCGCGGGCGACGAGTTTGAACCGAATACGCCGCTGGCCTTGATGGCCACAGGTTTTCTGGGCGCCGGTGTTTTCCCGACGCAGATCACGGCCAACGAGGTGGAACGGACGCGCTACGACGCCCTCGACGACATGCTGGCCACCACGGGCACGACGATGCTCGGCCTCACCGTGGGTTGTGCGCGCTGTCACGATCACAAATTCGATCCCATTCCGGCGCTCGACTATTACCGGATGCTCGCCACTTTCACGACCACGGTGCGCAGTGACATCGACCTGGATTTGCAACCCGAAATCTATCGCACTGCCAAGGCTGGGTTCGATCAGGAACACGCGAAATTAGTGGCGGAACGGCAAGCCTATGAAGCGCGGGAATTGCCGGCCAAATTTGCCGAGTGGCTCTCCTCGGGTGCGCCGTTGGCGTCGGTGCCGGAATGGGAACTCCTTGAGCCCGAGACCGCCCTCTCCCAAGCCGGCGCGACCTTCAAAAAGCTCCCGGACGGATCGCTGCTGGCGGAAGGTCGGAATGCCGACTTCGACGTCTACACGTTCACCGCGCGAACTCCTTCGACCAGCATTCGGTCTTTGCGACTCGAGGCGCTGGCCTATCCCAGTCTGCCCAAGGGAGGCCCGGGCCGAGCCGACAACGGCAACATCGGCCTCAGCCGGATCCGCGTCTACGCCTCCCCGCTGTCCGGTGGCCTGACCAACGAGATTCCCCTCACCCACGCCCGGGCCACCTTTGAGCAGAATACGAACACGCTGTCGATCGCCTCGGCCCTGGATGACAACCCGAAAACCGGCTGGGCCATCGACCCCAGATTTGGCACGAACTCCACGGCCATTTTTGATTTTGAGAAACCGGTGACGTTCCCCGGCGGTGCGCAGTTGATCCTGCGTCTGGAATTCGAGCTCAACAACCGCCACAACATTGGCCGACCGCGCTTTTCCGTGAGTGAAGCCCCGGCGATGGGCTTCGACGGCGACATGCTTCCGGGTCCGCTCACGGAAGTCCTGAAGCAATTGCACGCCCCCCCGGACACCCGCCGAGTGCCCACCACCGAGGAGCGCGCGATGGTGTTGACCTGGTGGCGAAATTCCGATCCCGGCTGGCACGCATTGCAGGCACGCGTCGATTCCCATGTGCGTTCGGCACCCAGGCCAAAGCTGACCAAGGTGATGATTTGCGGCGAGGGCTATCCGGCCGTGCGCATGAACACGCAGGGGGCGGATTTCTTCAACGAAACCTATTTTCTCAACCGGGGCAGCACTGACTTGAAACGGGGCGTGGCTACCGCCGGATTCCTTCAGGTACTCCAGCGCGACGACGAGCCCGAGCAGCGCTTCCACGTCGATCCGCCAGTTGGTGCCCGCTTCTCGGGACGGCGTCGTGCCCTGGCCAACTGGATGACCGATGTGGATCACGGCGCCGGCCACCTGCTGGCCCGCGTCATCGTGAACCGGCTCTGGCAACATCACTTCGGCCGCGGAATTGTGGCCACTCCGAATGATTTCGGAACTCAGGGCGCCCGGCCGTCCCACCCGGAATTGCTGGATTGGCTGGCCGCTGAACTGGTTCGCAATGGCTGGCATCTCAAGCCCATCCACGAACTCATCCTCACCAGCGCCACCTACCGCCAGAGCGCCACCGCGGACGCCGCCCAGGTGCAAGCCGACCCGACCAACGCCCTGTTCGCACGGCGGAATCCGCTCCGGCTCGAGGCCGAGGCGGTCCGCGATGCGCTGCTGTACGTCGCGGGCGTCCTCGATCCCACGCAGTTCGGTCCCGGCACGCTGGATTCCGCGAGTCGACGGCGCAGCATCTACTTCACGGTCAAGCGCAGCCAGATGATCCCGGCCATGCAGGCCTTCGACGCCCCGGAGCCGCTGGTGAGCCAGGGCACCCGCCAGACCACCACGGTGGCTCCGCAGGCGTTGCTCCTGATGAACAGCCCGCAGGTCCGCTCCTGGGCCGATGCCTTTGCCCGCCGGTTCGCCGGGGATGCTGATCAACCGCTCAGCGAAGCCGTGACCCAAGGGTATCGATTGGCCCTGAACCGCCACCCCACGGCCCAGGAAATGTCAGAAGCCCTGGCCTTTCTCAATCAACAAACGGCGCGCTATCAGTCGGCGCAAAAAACGAACCCTCAGGCCCTCGCACGAGTCGATTTCGCCCAGATCCTGCTGAATCTCACCGAATTCATTTATGTCGAATGACCCCATTTTTCTGAATCGCCGCGAAATGCTCCGTCGCTCGGGCCTCGGCGCCGGTTGGCTGGGGATCGCCAGCCTGCTCCAGGACTCCGGGCTCCTCTGGCCAACGGCGATGGCAGCAACCCCCGCCGATCCGCTCGCTCCGCGCATCGCCCACTTTCCGGCACGCGCAAAATCCGTGATCTGGATGTTCATGAACGGCGGCCCAAGCCAGGTGGACACCTGGGATTACAAGCCCCAACTCGCCCGTTACCACGGCAAGGAACTCGAGGGGTTCGACAAGAAAACCGGGTTCTTCACCGAGGCCGTCGGCCCGTTGATGAAATCCCCCTTCGCCTGGGCCCAGCACGGACAAAGCGGCACCTGGACGAGCGAAATCTTCCCGCACTTGTCCCGACACGTGGACAAGCTGGCGTTTCTCCATTCCTGCCACACCGAGTCCAACAATCACAGCCCGGCGTTGTTCATGATCAACACCGGCACAACGCGGATGGGTTCCCCGTGTGTGGGTGCCTGGACCACCTACGGACTCGGCAGCGAAAGTCGGAATCTGCCTTCCTTTGTGGTCATGAGTGATCCGCTGGATCGCGGACTGCCCAAAGGCCACGCGAGCAATTGGGGCGCCGGCTTCCTCCCCAGTGTCTACCAGGGCACCTGGCTGCGCCCCAAGGGGGAACCCATCGACAATCTCAAACCGCCGGCGGACATGGACGCCACGGCCCAGCGGGCGCAACTGGATCTGCTCGCCCGACTCAACCGGCAGCACGTCGTCCCGGGTCCGATCGAGAGCGAGTTCAATGCCCGGATCGAGAGTTTTGAACTGGCCTACCGGATGCAGACCGCCGCGCCCGAAGCCTTCGACCTTGCGCAGGAGCCGGAGCATGTGAAACAACTCTACGGACTCGACCAAGCCCACTGTCGTCCGATTGCCGCCCAATGCCTGACCGCCCGCCGCCTGGTGGAACGCGGCGTCCGGTTTATCCAGATCTATTCCGGTGGCATGGATAATCAACGCAGCTGGGACGGGCACGAAGACATCGCCGGCAACCACCGGGGCTTTGCCCGCGAAACCGATCAACCGATCGCCGGACTGCTCGCGGATCTGGAGCAACGCGGCTTGCTCGACACCACGCTCGTCATCTGGGGTGGGGAATTTGGTCGACTGCCCATCTCACAAAAAGGAAACAATCCCGGGCGTGACCACAATCCGCACGCCTTCACCTATTGGCTGGCCGGCGGTGGGGCCAAAGGTGGTGTGCACCATGGCGCGACCGATGAGGTGGGACACAAGGCGGCGCAGGACAAGGTGAGTGTCAACGATCTCCACGCGACGATCCTGCACCTGCTGGGCTTCGATCACGAACGCCTCACCTATTTCCACAACGGCCGGAATTTCCGACTGACGGACGTGGCCGGTCAGGTGGTCCGATCCGTCATCGCCTAAGCGCCTATTCGGACAAACTATCAGGGGTCCATCAGCGTGATCGTACTGCCCGCCGGTTGGTCCAGAATCTTGGATCCCAGCGTGGCGGTCGGCGGATCATCGACCCGGCCGACGTTATAGGTCTCGCCCACGACGGGTTTGGGAAAGGTCTTATTGTTGAAATACGGCGCCAGTTCCTCGGCTGACGGGGACGTGTCGCCCCCTTTCTTGTTTTCCGCGGCCCACATCGTCTTCACGTTGTCAATCGTCCGCAAATTCGCCTTGATGCTTTCGAGACGCGCCTTGTCGAGGGAGCGTTTGACGTTGGGGATCGCGATCATCGCCAGAAGGCCGATGATCAACACCACAATCATGATTTCGACCAGCGTGAAGCCGGCCCGACGCAGCGAAACGTTGCGTCGCAGAGGGGAGCTGAAGGACGGCGAAGACAATTTCATGGCAATTAATTTCGACCAGCAGGCAAAACCCGGAATGGTCCGAAAGTTTCGCCGCCAAAGTCAATGTTGGACACTAGCGACCCGGTGCCAGTTGGGCAAACTTGCCAAGCCCGGATCCGGTCGGGAGCGGCGCCTCAGATCGTCCAGATGTCCTTGGGAAACTCGATCCGACTGCCCTTGGCCACGGCCTCCGCGGCATGGATGGCCCAGACGGCGCTTTCGTAACCGGCCCGCCAATCCGCCTCGGCCTTGGTACCGTCGTTGATATGTCCGATGAACCGCTCCAGGGCATACTTGAGCGGTATGTCGGATTCGCTGGCGGCCTCGGCCGGCTTCTTGCCCTGGGCCAGGATCTTGGTCGCATTGGCCACGAGCGCGATGCCGGATTCGTTGAGGAATTCATCCTTCCGTGCGTAGACCTCCCAGCCGAGCAGAGGCGCGTCGGATTCCTTGAACATCCAGGCCTTGTTATCCCGGATCAGCACCGCGGCATCCGACCCGCAAAACACATCGTGTTCCCCTTCAAAGGAATTCGCCAGCGTCCCCGTCCAGGTATGCCGAAAACCACCGGCATACTCCGCCACCACGGAGATGGTATCGGCAATTTCCCGATCATCCTGCCATTGGACAATGCCACCGAAACCGGAGACAGAAATCGGCAGTCGATCCGAGTACCACCGGGCGACATCGAAGGAGTGGATGGCGATTTCTCCGGCCATGCCCAAAGAGGTGGCGCGATAGAGTCGCCAGTTCAGGGCCTGATCCCGCTCCGGGTTGGGGGAGGTGCGCCGCCAGCTGATCTTCTTGTTCCACTGTCCACGTCCCATGGCGAGTCGCCCGGTCGCACCCGAGCGGACGAATTTGGCCACATGATGGTTCTGCGGATTTTCGCGCAACTGCAGACCCACCTGGAAGATTTGCTTCTTGGGATCGGCAATCCCCTTGCCTGCCGCCGCAATCGCCCGCGCATCCTCCAGCGTGTGGGCGATCGGCGCCTCGAGATAAACATGCTTGCCCGAGGCCATCGCCGCTTCCGCCAATGCACGATGCTGATGGGTCGGCGTGGCAATCACGACGGCCTGGACGGCCGGATCGGCGATCAACTCCTTGGCCTCGGCATACTGCCTGGCCTTGGGCGCCCCCTCGGCGCCCCGCCGGAAGGCAGGCTTGTAGGTGTCACACAGCGCAACCACGGGCGCGTTGGGCAATTTGTTCAATTGGGTCAGGATTTCCCGCCCCTGGGCACCGACTCCAATGATTCCAATGTTGACCGGCGGTCCCGGAGGCTTCTCGACATAATTCGGATCCGCCTTGGGCACGGGCAGCGTCGGGTTGCCCTGGGGCTCGGCTTTCGCTGTCTCCTGGGCCGTCAACGGAACGCCTCCCATGGCGGCAAAAAATGCCGCCACGGAGCCGGCCCGGACGAAGTCGCGACGATTAAAATCCGAACGCTCGTTTTGCATGACAATATTTCGCCCCAACCTATCGCTCGCCATCCCGAGCGAAAGAGGTTTGTCCGCGGGGAGCGGGCCCATCCCAGGCATTCCGCTTTTCAGGCAGCCACCGTCACGATGGATTGGCGGGTTGAACCCGGGACCATCGAGACCATGGCCGTCGGAAGGCAATTCCAGATCACCGTGGATTGAACTGAATCCAGTCCAAATTCAACAGGTGATTGGCGGCGGGGCCTTGAAACGTCAGACATAGCTTAGCGCGGCGCGAAGGGGAGGGGTGGGGCGCGGTCAGCTCCGCCCACCGGTTCCAACCGCCGGTGAGCGGAACCTCCAGACGAGCCACCAAGGGCCCCGTGCTGGAGTTGATAGACCCACTGAACCATCATTTGGACCTGATCCAGCGATTCCCCGTCTGCCAAGTCCACGACACGCGCCTGGTAGGCGAGGGATTGACCGGCGGTGAAACAATCACCGTCCTGGGGCGATGCCAACTGCACCTGCGGCGATGCCTTTCCCACATTCAACGGCAGCGTGGTCCGCGACTTCGCCCCGTGGTCGTCACTCACCGTCAATTGAAGGATATATTTGCCCGGAGTATCGATGGTCACAAATGGGTTCGCCTGGGTGGACAGCACCCGGCCTCCCGCCGCGAAAGTGGTGGCCGCCGCGGCGCTCTTAATCAGGCGCCATCCCTATTGCCGGGGCGAGCCTTCGATGTCCTTGGAACCGGCATTGAACCCGCCTCGATCATTTCGCCGGTTGGCTTCCAAATTCTCAATCTCCCTCCGAGTTCGTCGAGGAAAATCCGTCCATCCGGAGCCCGTTGCAGGAAGAGCAGGTATCAGAATTCCGCACGCTGTTTGCCGACGGAATGCTTGAGCTTGGAAAGATCCACGCGGGCGCAGAAAGCCAGTTCTGAATCGCCTCGCCGCTGCATGGATTCACAGAAGAGGCGCAAATCGGGCGTGAGCTTGCGTGCCGTCCTGCGGCCCTGCCATTCCACGGTCACCGGCTTTTTGAAGTCCACCAGGCGACTATCGAGCCAGACGGAACCGCCCGGGAGCTTCTCCGCGTTGACCACCACTCGATTGTCATGACAGGCAACGTTAAATTCCTGGCCCTTCTCGGGATTCTCCACCTGCAACCAGAAAAAGTCATGAATGACCCGGTCGGTCATCGTCCAAGTCAACTCCCGCGGGACGGGATTCCGGGACGCGGGATACATCTCGGCGATCTTGTCGCGATCCGGGAGTCCGGAATGCGGGTGGTCGGCGATGACGGTGAGATTCACCGGATAGATATCCTCCCGATCTCCGCGAAGCCGTTTGATGGATTGATCAAACTCACGGACCCGATCAATCCTTCCGTAGTCTGTATCCTTCTCGCCGACCATATAGGTGAATACCGTATTGCGCAGCGTTTGAGGTTGGATCCCGTCGGCCGGCGCCGCGGCACTGGAATGAATGGCGGCGAAATGGTCCGGCATCTTGGGTCCAATCGCAAAAGCCCCATAACCCCCGTGAGAATAGCCCATGATGAAGACCTTGTTGGGATCCACGTCGCCGAACAGCAGGAACTGGCGGACGAGATTGTCAATCAGAGGATAGATGTAGTCCGTATAAAAGCCGTTCCACTCGTTATTGGGTGCGCGCAGCGCCACGTAGCAATAGCCGCCGACCTCGGGGTGATCCCGATAATAGATCTGCATGTGCCGCCATTGACTGTCATTGAGTTCCTGCGGCGCCCCCCCCCGCCGTGCATCGCAATGAACAAGGCCCACCCTTTGGCCGGCCGAGTGCCCACGGTTTTTACGGTGTAAGGGCTGAAGTGGTCGGGCGTTCTCACCTTATTCTCCGCGAAGCCTTGTCGCAACGCCTCATGAAGGGGCGCGGCGCGAAAGGCTTCCCACACCACGTGGCGGACCGCCGATTCGTTCCGGGCCAGCAACCCATTCAGGGAACGGGGAAATTTCCACTGGGTCTGCTTTTCCGGCTCTTCAGCAGAATTCGTGGGTAACTTCTGGCTGAATGTGGGCTGAGCGAGAGTGGAAAGCGATTGGTTTTGGGTGAGCGGGCGATTCCGTCCTG
>JAYTHD010000594.1:0-19919 GCA_043732975.1 Verrucomicrobiota bacterium | reverse complement strand
ACCTCCGTGGCACCGCCCGTCAGGCGAATCTGTGCCCGGCCGCCACTGCGTCGCACCTCGGTGACGGGAGTGTTCATTCGAAGGCGATCTTGAAAGGAGTGCGTCAACCGCTGGACGTACTGTTCCGAGCCGCCCTGGACGGTCCACCAAGGATGCTGGGTGTGCAGTCCCAGAAATCCGTGATTGTGAAAGAAACGCAGAAGGGTTGTGGCGGGAAAAGTGAGCATTTCCGCGGGTTCGGCCGACCAGACGGCGCCGCTCATCGGCAGGAGGTACCAATGCAGGAAATCTCGACCGTATTGGCGTCGTTCCACATAGTCACCCAGGCTGATACCATCCCACTCAGAATCCTGCAACGCTTCCACCGCTTCCCGATTGAAACGATGGATCCGGTTCAGGAAGCCCCAAAAGCGCGGGCTCAGAAGATTCCGGCGTTGGGAAAAAAGCAGGTTCATGCTCGACCCACAGTACTCGAGTCCGTCGGTCAGCGATTGCACGCTGAAGGACATGTCCGTGGGCCGGATGGGGACGTCCAATTCGGTGAAAAGCCGGGTCAGGTGCGGATAGGTGACCTTGTTGAAGACCATGAAGCCGGTATCCACCGGGCAGCGATGAGGATCGTTCCCGGCCCAGACTGTGTGGGCATGTCCGCCGATCCGGCGGTCGGCCTCAAAGACGGTCAGGTCATAGGAGTGCTGAAGAAAATGGGCGCATCCCAGGCCGGCGATGCCGCTGCCAATGATAGCGAGGGATTGTCTTCCACCCATGGAAATGGCTTGAATGGGTTTCAGAAATCAACCTTCCGGGACAGAAACGGGGCCGCCCTCCGTCCGCCGCGCCTGAAATCAGAAGGATCCTTTCCACGGTTTTCCGGCAGACAGCGCCGCCGCTCGAGCCTTGAAACAGAAGCATTCATGTCCAGATATTGTCCATATTACCGCCGCCGTGTCAAAATAAATGTGTGGAAGAGACAAATCTCCAAGGCGATTGGATTCGGGAAAATAGGCAATTGGCGGATCAGATTCCGGGACGATGAGCACTGGAGGCGGCCCGTCCTTCGAAGATTCGCTTGATAGTTGTCCATAGATTGTCCATAGATTGCGCCATGAGCGATGCGCATTATGGCATCCGGTTGGCGGCGGACCGCTGCGGTCTGAGCCAGGATATCCTGCGGGCGTGGGAGAAGCGCTATCAGGCGGTTCGACCCGTGCGAACGGCCACCGCTCGTCGGATGTACGGCGACGGGGAAATTCATCGCCTCCGGCTCCTGCGTCGGTTGACCGAGGCGGGGCACCAGATTGGTGATATCGCGAGATTGTCCGATGCCCGTCTGGGCGCGCTGCTCAAGGCGGAACCGGATTCCGCGGCCGAAGTGTCCCCGGACGGAGGGGTTTCCGGTGGGAGGATTGTGCCATCGCCGGGCATTGCCCCGCACCGGGCGAATGATCGGCTGCAAACCTGTCTGGCTGCCGTGAAGGCGCTGGATGCCGTGGCGTTGGAGGAGTTGTTCGGGTCGGCGTTGGTGGATCTGGGGCGGTTGGGGCTCCTGACGCGATTCATCACTCCGGTGGCTCACGAGATTGGCCAATACTGGCGCGCGGGAGACCTGACGGCTGCGCACGAACATTTCGCCACTGCGGCAATCAAGGCCTTCCTCCACCGCCTTCCCGCGCGGCCCGCGGCGATGTCGTCCGGACCCCTGATTGTCGTCGCCACTCCCGTGGGTGAGTCCCATGAACTCGGAGCGTTGATGGCCCACCTGGTGGCGCAGGAGATTGGCTGGCGATCGGTTTACCTGGGAAGCAATCTGCCCGCGTCGGAGATTGCGGGCGTGGTCCGACAGAAGGGGGCGCGTGTGGTCGCTTTGAGCGTCGTATATCCCGCGGATGAATCGGTGCTGGCGATGGAGTTGTTGGCGCTGCGCAAGCATCTCCCGCGACCGGTTGAGATCCTTGTTGGCGGCCGGGGGGCGAAAGGCTGTGGTGCCGCGTTACGGCAGACCGGTGCGCGCCGGTTGTCCAGCCTAACGGCGTTTGGTGAAATGCTCGATCGGCTGCGAGGTCAGATCCGCACCCGAAAACGCAGCGCAGCAGAATCTGCGTGATCGAATCCGCCGCCGCGCCGGTCTGGCCGGCGCGGCGGCGGGCAATCCGTTAATCCGTGGCGACTGTGCTCACGGGGATCCCCGCGGCGAAGCGTCCCGCATCTCAGCCGAAAATGAGCTCGCCGTCCGTCTTCGTCGTCTCGCGGAAAGCGGCGAGGAGGCGATGGGTGATCGGTCCGGGATGCCCTGTGCCGATGACGCGGCCGTCCACCTTGACCACGGGGATCATCTCGGCGCCCGTGCCGGTGAGGAACATTTCATCCGCATTGTAGACGTCATAGCGGGTGAGTTGCGGCTCGCCAGACGGAATTCCGAGGGCGCGGGCGCAATCGAGGACGGTGTTGCGGGTGATGCCGTACAGGGCGCCAGCGCTCAATGGGGGCGTCAGCAGGCGGCCCTTCTGCACGATGAACACGTTGTCCGCCGTGCATTCCGCGACGAATCCGTCGCTATTGAGCAGGATCGCCTCCTCCACGCCGGCGTTGTTGGCCTCGATGCGCGCCAGGATGTTGTTGAGATAATTCAACGACTTGATCGCGGGGTTCACGGCGTTCACCAGATTTCGCGTGGTGGGCACCGTCGCAATGGTCATTCCCTTTTCGTAAAGCTCCGCCGGATACAATTGCAGCGTGGTGGCAATGATGATCACGGACGGCTTCGGACAGCGGCGCGGGTCGAGACCCAGGGTGCCCTTGCCGCGGGTCACCAGCAGTCGGATGTAGCCGTCGCGCAAATTGTTCTCCCGGCAGGTTTCGACGGTGGCCCGGATCAGTTCCTCGGCTGTCATCGGAATGTCCAGCAGGATCGCCTTGGCGGACCAGAACAATCGTTCGATGTGTTCCCGGAGCTTGAACACACGGTTATGGTACATCCGGATGCCTTCAAAGACGCCGTCACCGTAAAGGAGGCCGTGATCAAACACGCTCACCTTGGCGTCGGCTTCGTCGAAGAACTTCCCGTCAATGTACACTTTCATATACTAAAGGGCGGCGACGCTAGGCGATGCACACCCGCGGGCGCAAGCTGCGGGGTGGCAGAACTTGTCACGCTTTGGCGGCCACAGTCACCATCCAACCCAGGCCAAACCGGTCGGTAACCATGCCAAAGCGCTCGGACCAAAAGGTCTTGGCCAGGGGCATCCCGATCTGGCCGCCGTCCGCCAGGGCGGCAAAGGCGCGGTCGACATCGGCCACAGTGGGCAGCGCCAATGACAGCGAGAAACCGCCAAAAGCCGTGCCTTCCCCGCATCCATCCGAGGCGTGCAGGCCGGTATCGCCGATACGGAACGACGCATGCATGACCTTGCTGTCCCATCCGGGCGGCAAGACGCCGGGGGGAAGACACTCCGGATTGTCCTGATAACGCTTCAGTAAATCCACCTGCGCCCCGAGGGCGGTGCGGTAGAATTCCAAGGCCGCTTCGCAGCGACCGCCGAAAAAGAGGTAGGGTTGGATGGTGACATTGCTCATGGCGAATTCCACGATTGGAGATGGGATTTCCCACGGCAAGGCGATTTCTTGGGTCTCCGGCCGGCCGGCTCAGCCGCCGCCGTCCGCGTCCCAAGGAATTGGATCGCAGTGGGAGCACCCAAAACTTTCCACTCCACCGGCGGAATCGGCGTCTTCGAACCCGCCGGAAACACCACAAACTCCGTCCTCGGCCGGGCTCGAATTCCTCTCCGAAGGGCTCAAGCCCGGTTGTTCACCGGGGCACGGAGCCCGCTTCGGAAGCCGGTTGGGCCGAGAAAAGGTTTGGTGTCGGAACGTCCCATCGGTAGCTTTCCGCACCAGTAAACCGCCGTTTTTGCTTCCTGCGTCATGTCCAGAAATCTCAGTGCGCTCTCGTTCCGCAAGGGACTCGAAAACAATGTATTCGACCGCATGGTCCAGGCGGGGGCCCTGTCGGGTACGGCGGCCACGGAAACAACTGTGCGCGCCTTGGCGGAACATCACCTGGTGGGGGAGGCGATTTCTCTCGGCGCCGTTTCCTTCTACGACTTTTTGAAAGCGGGCAATGCGGGCAAAAAGGTTTTTGTCTGCAACGGTTCGGCCTGCCTGGTAGCGGGTACTCAGGAAAAACTGCATCGGGATCTGGCGGGGCACTTTGGCGAGGAGGAGATCGGTCACATTTGCTGCCTGGGTCGCTGTCATCAGGGAGCTGCCTTTCAGTATGGCGGCAGGAATTATTCCGGCCAGAGCGAGGCCGCCCTGAACGCCTTGCTGACCACGGGTGAGGGGGATGACACGGATCGTTACCAGGTCGGTTCCTCGTTGAATCCGCCGCTGCTGACGGCGGAATTCCCGGGCATTGAACCCTACTATGCGCCCTTGACCGAGGTATTGGCCCGCGGCCGGGAGGCCCTGTTGGTGGAATTGAAGGAATCGAAACTTCGGGGCCGCGGTGGCGCGGGCTTTCCGCTGCATTTCAAATGGCAGTCCTGTCGCGAAGCCGCGGGCGGCGTGAAATACATCGTCTGCAATGCGGACGAAGGCGATCCCGGAGCCTATATCGACAAATACCTCATGGAGGAGCGGCCGCATGCCGTGTTGCTCGGCATGATCGTGGCCGGTTGGTTCGCGGGCGCTTCGACCGGCGTGCTGTACATCCGTGCCGAGTATCCGGATTCGGTCCGCATCATTCAGACGGCGATCGGGGAGCTGAAGCAGGCGGGATTCCTGGGCAAGAATCTGTTCCAGGCTGGCTTCGATTTTGATCTCAAGGTGATCCAGGGCGCGGGGGCCTATATCTGCGGTGAGGAGACGGCACTGCTCGCCAGCATCGAAGGGCAGCGGCCGGAAGTGCGCGTGCGCCCGCCGTTTCCGACCGTGGAAGGGCTTTTCCGCAGGCCGACCATCGTCAACAACGTGGAGACGTTCGCCAATCTGCACAGCATCCTCACGCTGGGCGGCGCCGGCTATGCGCGGATCGGTACGCCGTTAAGCAGCGGGCCGAAACTGGTTTCGCTGGATTCCCATTTCAAAAATCCCGGGGTCTATGAGTGTGCGATGGGGACGCCGCTGCGAACCGTGGTGGACGTACTCGGGGGTGGATTCAAGGTGCCGGTGAAGGCGATTCAGGTCGGCGGTCCGCTGGGCGGCCTGTTGCCGGTTTCCCGGATCGATTCGCTGACGCTGGACTTTGAATCCTTCAAGAACGCCGGCTTCCTGCTGGGGCACGCCGGCGTCGTGAGCATCCCGGAATCCTTCCCGATGATCGAGTACATCGAACACCTCTTCCAGTTCACTGCCGACGAGAGTTGCGGCAAATGTTTCCCGTGCCGGCTGGGATCCACGCGGGGGCAGGAATTGGTGGCCCGGTCGCGAAATGCCGGTGGCGAGCGCATTGATCCGGAACTGATTCGCGACCTGCTGGAGACCATGGAGAGCACGTCCCTGTGTGCGCTCGGGGGGGGAGTGCCCCTGCCGATCAAGAACGCGCTGCATTATTTCGAAGACGAACTTCAGCCCTATTTCAACGCCAGCCTTTCCGAGCCATGAGCGAACGTCCCCCCTCCAACATCGCCTTCATCGACGGCGAACCGCATGCGTATCAAGCCGACGATACCTTGCTGAGATTTGTCGATCGCCATTTGGGGCGTGGTTTCGTGCCGACGTTGTGCGATGCACCCCAACTCGAGCCCTATGGCGCATGCCGGGTTTGCTCGGTTGAAGTCGCGCCGACGGCGGATGGTCCGCGGCGCGTGGTGGCTTCGTGTCACACGCCGATCACACCGGGAATCCACATTTTCACCCAGTCACCCAAGGTGCAAAGGCTGCGGCGGAACATCCTGGAATTGGTGCTTTCCGACCATCCGCCGGTCTGCCTCACCTGTGAGATTAACGGCAACTGCGAACTGCAGACCGTGGCGGCCAAGGTCGGCGTCCGGCAGATCCGCTATACGGGCGGGAAGAATCATCTCGACCGGAAAAAGGATCTCTCGCACCCGTACATGACGTCGGACCTGTCGAAGTGCATCAATTGCGCGCGTTGCGTCCGGGCGTGTGATGAAATCCAGGGACAGTTCGTGTTGTCGATGCATGGCCGCGGGTTCGATGCGCGCATCATCAAGGGGTTCGACACCTCCTTCGACGATTCCAGTTGTGTCTCCTGCGGCGCGTGTTCGCAGGCGTGCCCGACCTCGGCGATCAGTGACGTGTTTCAATCCAAGGCCATCGTGGCCACCAAGAAGACGCGGACCATCTGCACTTATTGCGGGGTCGGCTGCAATCTGGATGTGGCTTCGAAAGGCAATGAAATTCTGTCGATCCAGGCCCCCGTGGATGCGGAGGTCAACCATGCGCACACCTGCCTGAAGGGTCGCTACGCCTTCAAGTTCTACAATCACCGCGACCGCCTGCGCAAGCCGCTCATCCGCTACAACGGACATTTTCAGGAAGCGACCTGGGAGGAAGCGTACGACTACATCGAAAAAAATCTCCGGCGCATCCATGCCGAATATGGTGGCGACGCGGTCGGCGGTATTTCCTCCGCGCGCTGCACCAATGAGGAGAATTACCTCATGCAGAAATTCATCCGGGTCGTGTTTGGCACGAATAACATCGACGCCTGTGCGCGGGTCTGCCATTCGCCGACGGCGTGGGGCATGCAGAAGGCGTTTGGGACCGGCGCGGCGACCAACTCGGTGGCCGACATCCAGGACACAAACTGCATGCTGGTGATTGGGGCGAATCCCACGGAAGGCCATCCCGTCACCGGTGCCAAGATCAAGCAGCGGGCGATGAAGGGTGTGCCGCTGATCGTGATCGATCCGCGCGTCATCGAGATCGTGAAATACGCGAACTACCACCTCCAGCTCCGCCCGGGCACCAACGTGGCGCTGTTGAACATGTTTGCCTATTACATTTGGGAGGCGGGCCTGGTGGATCGGGAGTTCATTGAGAGGCGCTGCGAAAACTGGGCCGAATTTGAAAACGGATTGCGTTCGCTCAACCTGGACGAACTGGAAAGCATTCACGGCGTCGATCGCCGGTTGGTGAAGGCCGCGGCGTTGGAGTATGCGAACGCCGAAAATGCGATGGCGTTCCATGGTCTGGGCGTCACGGAGCACTCCCACGGTTCGAAGAGCATCATGCTGATTGCCGACATCGCCATGATGACCGGAAACATCGGCCGCCGGGGCGTCGGGGTGAACCCCCTGCGCGGGCAAAATAATGTGCAGGGCACCGCGGACATGGGCTGCCAGCCGCATCAGGGCGCCGGTTATCTCGCGGTAAACGATCCCGGCAACCACGCCCTCTATGAGAAGTTTTACGGGGTTCGCCTTTCCGATCAGATCGGTCTGAAAATCCCGCAAATGTACGACGCCGCCATCGCGGGCAAGCTGAAGGCACTGTGGATCATGGGCGAGGACGTCGCCCAGACCGATCCCAATACGGAGCACGTCAAGAAGGCGTTGAATGCGCTTGAGTTTTTGGTGGTGCAGGAATTGTTCATGACCCCGACGGCGGAGTTTGCCGATGTGATCCTGCCGCCCGCGTCCTTCTTTGAAAAGAGCGGCACCTTCACCAACGGCGAGCGACGGGTGCAAAGGGTCAACGCGGTCATCCCGCCGATCCCGGGAACCAAGTCGGATGGCCAGATCGTGGTGGACATCATGAACCGCATGGGTGTGAAGCAGGCCGATTATGAGCCTGCCGTCATCCTCGCGGAAATCGCCCGGGTGGTGCCGTTTTTCAAAGGGGCGACCTGGGAAGGGCTGGGGGACAACGGCAAGCAGTGGCCCATCCAGGAAGGCAACGTGGGCACGGAGATCCTGCATGCCGAGACCTTCAAACGCGGGCTCGGCAAATTCCACTTCTTCGAGTTCAAGGAATCCAGGGAGATTGTCCAGCACCAGGGTCAGTTTCCGTTGATCCTCACGACCGGGCGGCTGCTGGAGCATTACAATTGCGGCACCATGACCCGGCGGACCGGGAACGTGCTGCTGGTCGAACACGACGAACTCGCCATCAATCCGGTGGATGCCGAGGCCAAGGGGATTCGGACGGACGACATCGTGTGCATTTCCTCGGCCCGGGGTGAGATTCACATGCGGGCCAAGGTTTCCGAGGAAGTGAAACCGGGCATTGTCTATACGACGTTCCATTTTCCGGAGGTACTGGTAAATGTCGTCACCAGCAGCGAGTGCGATGAGGACACGATGTGCCCGGAATACAAGGTCGTCGCGGTGGACGTGGCCAAGGTGACGGAGGGCGGTGTCCCGGATTCTGCGGTTGCCGGAGCCGAACACCGGCCGGTGGCGATTTAGAGCCTGTTTGAATATTCAAATAGACTCTTGGCGCCTTGTTCCGGGTGCCGTCGCATCGAATCCCGACACCGGCGTGGTGGGTGCCGGGCCGCCTACGTCGAAAGGCGAATTTTACCAATCAGCAATTGGTTTATCTAATGGGAATGATGTTTAAATCGGGGTCTTGCCGGCCGTCACTGAACCGGCGATGGGGTGTATGTCAGACCTGCATATTGCTAATGGCCTGGATCGTGGGATTTATTCCAGGCTTGATCGGGCAGGGACTGTTGGAATTTTCCGGCGCCTTTTATTCCTCGTTTCTGGGTGGATTCGCCAGTCAATCCCAGATGGCTTACGATCAGGATGGCGTCACGGTGCTGCGCGGAACCCGGTTTTCGGCTCAGGTTTACGCCGGGAAACTGGGTGCGCCCGAGGACGAACTGGCGCCGTTGGAGAGGGTACGCAGCTACGGTAATTTCGATGGGCTGCTGCTCGCGGAGGGAACCAACAACCGGGTGGTCATCCCCGGGGTGCCGGCGGGGCAATCGGCGCAGGTACAGCTTCGGGTTTGGGACAACGCCGGCGGCACCGTGACGAATTGGGAATTGGCCCAGGTTCGTGGTCGTTCCGTCTCGTTTGAAAGCGGCGCCCTTGGGGATGGCAAAAAGACGGCGCCCCCATTTTTGAAGGTTCCGGAGTCGTTTCAATTGCTCCCGGCCATACAGCGAGTCTCGCCGGCGACCGGTCAGCTACGGGAAATCTACCGCAATCTCGATTTCCCGTTGTTCAATCCCGACAATCCGCCCGACCACACATTCTTTATGTCGATGTCGACCGATGGCAATCTGGTGACCAGCTTCCTGCAGCCGAAGTATTCCTTCTCGCCCGATCCGAAGGATCCCCGCCGGGGAGCGACGACCTGGCGGCGCCTGCCCGGGGACAGCGAGCTGGTGTTTTTGGAATTCACGCCGCCGCCGCTTCCTGCGGGGTTGGCGGCGGATGATCGGCGGGTGGGGTATAATAACCTTTTCAACACCGCGGTCCTGACGCGGAATAATTCGGAGACCCCGTTGCCGATTCGGTACGTCGAGCAGATCAACAGCGATGGGCATTTTATCTTCGATTTCCAGACCAACGACAATTACGTGCGGTTGGACACTTTCAGTCTCCAGGAGACTCTCCTCCTCCCGGCTCCGAATTCCAGTGGCTATGGGGTGGGCAATTGCACCCACGATGGGCGTGCCGCCCTGCTGACGGGTTATCAAAAGCCGCCCTTGCTCTGGATCGAGGGGCAGGGGATCCAGGTGCCCAAAACGCCGGCGGGCTTTGTAGCGACGGGAATTGCTGAGGATCTCAGGACGCTGGCGGGGTCGATGGTGAACTCAAATGCTTTGATCGGATTCCGGCCGGCCTATTGGACGGAGGCGACGGGCGTTGTGCTCCTGAGTCCTGAGGAATCGAGTTTTTCCGGACAACTGGACGGCGTGTCGACAGATGGCTCCGTGTTTTACGGATCCGGACGATCACCCGCCGGCGGCAACCTCCAATTTTGGACCCGTGACGGTCGTGGCTACGCGCTCGCCAAACTGCTGCCCAACGGCGCTGCGACCGGACTCAAGGGATGGAACAACTTTAAGGTTTTGAGGCTTAGCGACAACGGGCGAACGGCGCTCATCACCGGACAAGACGAGGCGAATGTCATGCCGTGGGGGGACATTGGATGGTTCGCGGATCTGGTCTTTCCCGGCGGCGGGCCCCGGTTGTGGATCGTTCCCGCGGCCACCAGCCTGCCGACGCTCAAATTCCCGATCGTTGCCGGATTTCGCTATCGGATGGAGACGAGTGAGGGGGTGGGATCCTGGACGACGCTGGGGGCGCCGTGGGTCGGGAATGGTTCGACGGTTTCCGTCGTGCTGCCGCCGTTGGGAGACGTCACTTTCGCCCGGGTCATCGCGGAAGCCGCCGAATGATGCCCAGGGTGCGGCGGCATTTTATCGAGCCTATAGATTGTCTGGCCGGTAATCCCACCCATCTTCGGGCGAAGACATCCCTATGAAAGTAACACTGACGGGTAAAGTCGCGATCGTGACCGGGGCGGCATCGGGTATTGGACGCGCCATTGTCCAGCAATACCTCGCATCCGATATCTCGGGCGTGGTGGCGGTGGATATCGCTCCCGAGTTGCCGGCCGAACTGAATTCGGCCGCCAACCGCCAGCGCTTGTGTTATGTCCGCGGCGACGTGACTGCGGAGGATACCGCGAAACGCTTTACCCAAGTCGCCTTGGACACCTTTGGGCGAATCGACGTTTTGGTCAACAACGCGGGCATCAATGTGGTGAAAGCCTTGCACCTGCACTCCTCCGAGGAATGGGATCGGGTGATGAACACGAACGTCAAATCGATGTATCATGCGGCCCGGTACGTCATCCCAGTCATGATCCGGCAGAAGTCCGGAGTGGTGCTGAACACCGGGTCCATCTCCGGGGAGACGGGCATTCCGACTCAGGGAGCCTACGGTCCTTCCAAGGGTGCGGTTCATGAGATGACGCGGCAGATGGCGATCGAATACGCGCCCCATGGCATTCGGGTGAATGCGATTGGTTGTGGCACCGTGGACACGCCGCTGGTCACCCAATCGGCGATCAATTCCGGCAATCCGGAGTGGTTCATGTCCATGCTCAAGGACAATCATCCCATCGGTCGGATTGCCTCGCCGGAGGAAGTGGCCTGCTTCTTCACCTACCTGGCCAGTGATCTGGCGAGTTTCTTTACCGGTTCCATTCTCATGATGGACGGTGGGTATTCGGCGAAGTGAGTCTTGGTGTGGAGCGCCAACGCTCGCCGGGTTGCGATGGGACAAGCGCCCGGACGGAGGAACCCAAAGACATCGTCAGGTACCGGGTGGTTCCGCGACGGTTACCGCCGTCTTGATCGAGTTGGCAATGAAGCACTGTTCATGGGCCAAATGATGCAGGCGTGCCTCGTCGGCGGGTGTGGGGAGCTTCGAACCACTAAAGGTGATTTGGGGATGCAGCACCACGGAACTGATCCAGGCGACGCGTTCTTCGGTGGTTGTCAGGCTGCCCACCGCCTCGTCCCGGTAACGATCCACTTGGAAGCCATCCCGACTGGCCAGGTAAAGATAGGTGAGCATATGGCAACTGGAGATCGCAGCCACGAACGCCTCCTCGGGATCGACGTGCGCCGGGTTCGAGTGCGGCACGGGCACGACGGAAGGTGACGCGGAGGCGGGAACCGTCACGCCCCCGTCGAAGCTCCAAGTGTGTTCGCGGGAGTATTTGCCGTTGAGAAACTCAGGGCTGGTCCGGCTCCACTCGACGACGGCCTTATGTTCCGACATTGGAGAAGATGTGTTGTCCGGAGCGATGGTCGGATCGGGTCAGCGGCTTCGCAAGGCGCCCTGTTGGGGATCGGGTCGTCGAACATTCCGCGTCGGCAGGCCGTGAAATTCGTACGGCTCAACGTCTGGTGGAACGTGTCATCGACCATCCTTGGGGACCTGCCGGGCCCGGGCCGGTGGTCCGCCCGATCCTGTTCAAGTGCTTGTGGGATGCTAGGGTGCGCGCGTGGCTGATCCCGCATCGCATCAGGATTTATCGGTGGACCGTCTGTTGAAGGAATACAGCCGGACGTTCCAGGCGTTGGACGATCTCACGCTGGCACGATGGTGCGCGCAGACCTTGGGACAATTGTGCGGCGAAGTGTGGCGGGCGAGCCATCCCTTGCTGGGAGCCTATCGCTTGGCCGCCCAAGTCGCCCACGAACGACGGCTTTGGCCGCAACGCCTCGTTAATATTCCCCATGGCTATCACGTTTCTCCCTGCTGCCGGGCGCCGTTTTTGCCGCTGCTCACCCGGGATGTCGCCGAACATGGACTCGTCTGTCAGCATTGCCATGAGACCCTGGTGCCGATGGACGAGTTGCCGGCCGGCCTGATGGAGGATGTCCGCAAATGGGCGGCGGCGTATGCACCGGTTCATGAAGTGGCGCACTGGGATGAAAAGCGCCAATCCAAGCCCGACTACGACGCCAAATTCGAAGAGGCCGCACAGCGGGCCGAAGACCTTCTGGTGGAGGCCGCGACTTTGCTGTCCCCACGCTTTCTGGATCATTATCCGGCCATCATTTGGGAGGATCAGGACGAATGCCTGGAAGTCCGGCCGGAAGACATCGAATACTGACAGCGTTCACGGCCGCTCGTTGAGATAGATTTTCAAGTTCCGCGTCGCACGACCGGCGGCGATGATGTCGAGTTTGCCATCGCCATTGAGATCAGCCAGGCAGAGATCCTCGCAGGCCATCGTATTGTCATCGAGCACGGTCGTGCGCCACTCGGTGCCTTCCGGATCCAGCGGGGTGAATATCTTGATGCCGACCTTTGCGCCCGGGCGGTTCATGGCCCGCCAGCCGACGACGATCTGATCGCGGCCCAAGCCCAGCAAATCGCCACAAGCCAGGGCGTGGCCGTCGATGAGAGTCTCGTCGAGCACCCGGCGATTCCAGTGGGCTCCGGCAGCGGCGGTGGTGGCCGGCGGAGTATAGAGCACCAGAGCGTTGCCGTGCATCGGTTCGACCGTGGCGACAAAGCGGTTGCTGCGAAGGCCCTTTCCCAGGCGAATCTCCCCCGCGCCGCCGCCTTCCGCGCTGCCCAGGGATTCCAGAGTGTATCCCGATTTTTCGCGCGACCAATTGGCGACCAACCAACCTTCCTTCGCGCCGATCAAGAATTCATGGGCCACGTCGTCATCCCATTGGACGGGATCAAAGTTGTGCGTTTTGTGCAGCGATTCGTCAATGATCTGGGTTGTCCATTCCGGGTTTTCGGCGGTGGGCGGCACATAGCGTTGAATTTTCACTCCGACGCCTTCGCCATCCTTGTTGCCGCGCCCGTGCAAAGGGACGACCAGCAGCGTCCAGCGGTCCTGGTAGCTTTTGACCCAACGCATCCGATGGACCGTGGGTTCATGCGGCAAGGCAACGGGCTTCCAGCGCTGGGTTCGGTCCGCCGGCGCTTCCAAATAGAAGACCGCACCGCTGTTGACGGTGTCGCCGGGGTTCCATCCGGCGCCCACGGCAATTTCGGCTTTACCATCTCCGTCGATGTCCTGGGCGGCGACGCACACATGATCGAGTTTGGTGAGATTCTCGGCGATGACGTGCTTCTCCCATTTCGGATTTTGATACCAGGCGATTTGATTCTTATCGCAGAGGATGATGTCCGGGCGGCCATCGCCATCGACGTCGGCGGTCGTCACTCCATAGCCGATGGCGAGGTTGGTATCGATGTTGACGGAGCGGAACTGGGGGGCGGGTGGAAGTGCCGCGAGGCCTGGGGAGAGGAGGCCGCAGAGCAGGGCGGAGAGCGGGCGGGCGCCCGGACGGACAAGAAAGTGGATCATGCAAAACGAACTTCGCCAGAAGTGGGGATTCAAGGCAAGCTTGGTGCGATGCAAATCCTGCCTCACACCTTCAGTTGCTTCGTCTGCGGCATCCGGAATTCCCAGGGTCTGCGACTGGACCTCCAGACGGACGGACGGATCGTGGAATCACGATTTCAATTCCGCACTGAGCATTGCGGGTTTCGAGGAACGGTGCATGGCGGCCTGGTGGCCACAGTGCTGGATGAAGCGATGGCCTGGGTCATTGGCGTCCACGCACGCCGCTTTTCCTACTGCGCGGAGTTGAACACCCGGTATCTGGCACCGGTCTCGCCGGGAGTGGATCTGATGGCCTTTGCGGAAGTGGTGGCATGCAAGCGGGGACGCCTTTTTATGACGCGAGCGGAACTGCGGAATGCAGCGGGTGAGGTGCTGGTTTCCGCCACGGGAAAATACCTGCCCATCCCGGCGGCGCTGCACGCGGAGATGCTGGGTGACTTTGCAGAAAACCCCGGAAACTGGCTGGACCTGGGCGATGCCACCGCCGCCGGAAATCAAACTGATCCCTGAGCGCTTCAAGCAGAATCATATATATCACATCATTGTATCCTGATTTGTTGATTTGATCCTTGCATCAACCCGATTGACATCCACCCTTTGAGCGTGATCCGCCCGATCCGAGACTTGCTTCAGGCGAATGGCGCCGCGGGGCGTCCGACCTATTCCATTGAGTTTTTTCCGCCCAAGACCGACGAGGGTGAGGTTAAGTTATTTGCGGAGACATTGCCGGCGTTGCGGCGATTGCCGGTTGATTTTTGTTCGGTGACGTACGGGGCGGGCGGCAGCACGCGCGACAAGACGTTGGGGTTGGTCGACCGGATTCAGCGGGAATTCGGGCTGACCACCATGATGCATCTGACGTGCGTCAATGCGACCCGCGCGGAACTCGCGGCCGTCATTGCGGACGCCCGGGTGCGGGGCGTGAAGAACATCCTGGCGCTTCGGGGCGATCCCCCGGCGGGCACCGGCGAATTTCAAATGACGACGGGCGGATTCGAATTCAGCCGTGAATTGGTGGCTTATTTGCGTGCGGAAGGCGTTTTCACCATTGGCACGGCCGGCTTTCCGGAGGGCCATATCGCCCAGCATGCCGGACGACAGGTGGATTGGGACTTTCTGGCGGAGAAGGTTCAAGCCGGAGCGGATTTCATAGTGACCCAGCTTTTCTTCGATAACGACGACTATTTCCGGATGCGGGATCATTTGTATCGGCGTCTGGGCCGTCCGGTACCGATCCTGGCCGGCCTCCTGCCGGTGGTGTCGCGTGGCCAGACCAAACGCTTTACCGCGATGTGCGGTGCGGCGTTGCCGCCGGCCTTCGTGGCCAAGCTCGATGCCTTGGGTGAGGATGATGCGGCGGTGACGGCGTTTGGGGTGGACTATTGTGCGGAGCAGGTCCGCGGGCTGCTCGCCGGGGGTGCGCCGGGGGTGCATTTTTACACGCTGAACAAGGCGCACTCGACGACTCAAGTCCTGCGCCAGTTGGGCCAGGTGTGAGCGCGCGGCATTTCATTTCAGCGCGGCTTCCGTCCCGCCGACTCTGAAGGACCCGTGAAAGCGTCGCCCAAAGCCGGATACTTTGTCCTGGAAGGAATCAACTCCTTCGCCTGCGCGTTTTTCTTCAATCACTTCCTTTTTCACCTGCGCGATCACCACGGATTCACCCAGTTGCATTCCCTGGGCATGTTGGCCGGCTTCGGGATCCTTTATGCCGGGACATCGGTTTTCGCGGGTCGGTTTGCGCAACGGCGTGGGTATTTTTCGTCGCTGACCGTGGGTTTTGCAGGCCTTTTTTTGGCGGTCGCGCTGGCGGCAGTATGGACCTCGCTGACCGGGCAATTGGTGTCGGTCGCGTTGTGGTCGGTCGTGGTCTGTTTTACCTGGCCCGCCTTGGAAGCCCTTTGCAGTGAACACGAATCTCCCGAGCGACTGCCGAATCGCCTCGGGTTATACAATGTGGTCTGGTCGCTCTTCCAGGCCGCGGGCGTGGCGGGTGGCGGCATCGCCGTGACCTGGCTGGGTCCGCGCGCGCTGTTCTGGGTGCCCATGGCCATCCACGGATTCCAACTGACCCAACTCCGGCGACTCAAGCGCATGCGCGACCAGTTTCTGGCGGAGCATCCGCAAAATATCCGACCTGAAGTCGCCGCCGGTTCCGTGGGGGCGCCACATTTCCAAACGCTTGCCTGGATCGCGAACCCACTCTCCTATATGGCCGCCAATTCCCTGACGGCCTCGCTTCCGGCTCTGGCGATGCGTTTGCACCTGACCCAGGCGGAAGCCGGAATCTGGCTGGGCGTTTGGACCTGGGTACGCACGGTGGGATTTGCCGCCTTGTGGCGCTGGACCGGTTGGCATTATCGCTTCGACCTCTTCATGGTCGGTTTCATCGGCGTGGCGGTGAGCTTCCTAACGCTGATGATTGCCCCCTCCTTGGCTTGGGTCGTGGCGGCACAAATCGTTTTCGGGCTGGGCGTCGCCCTTACCTATTATTCGTCATTGTTCTATGCGATGGACGGCAGTGATTCCCACGGGGAACAGGGCGGAACCCACGAAGCGTTGATCGGACTGGGGCTGGGCGGCGGGCCGGGCCTGGCGGCGCTCGCGGTGCTGTCGACCGGGTCGGCCAATGACGGAGCCATTGCGGTCACTGCCATCCTGGGTGTTGGCGTCGGGGCGGTGGGGTGGGTTCATCGACGGGCCCGAAATGCTTAGGACACCTCGGCTGGCGGCTTTTCCGCCCGGCGTCGGCAGGATTTTAGATTTTGTTTTTGCCCAGCCATTCGCGAACCAATTCCCGGAAGGCGGCCACGGTTGGGTCATCGCCCTCGCGCGCCCAGACCAGCACCAGGGCGATGTGGCGACGCGGGCGAAGGGCGATGGGAATCAGGTGGGGGCCCGGGGTGGCCGCGCTTTCCGGGACGATTCCAATGCCGGCGCCCGCTTCGACGTATTGGAGGACGGTTCCGATTTGACTGGGCGTGTGGGTGATGTGGGGTGTGAATCGGGCTTCCTGGCAGGCGGCCAGGATGACATCATGCGAGCTGGCCCCCTCGCGTCGAGCCAGCAGGACCACGGCTTCATTCCGCAGGTCATGCCAGGCCAGGTGTTTCCGCTTGGCGAACCGGTGCTCCCGATGGACGATGGCGCAGACCGCCTCTTCCCGCAGCGTCAGGGTCCGGAGTCCCAGTGCTTCATGCGCCAGGACCGGTCGGGTGAGGGCCACCGAGAGCCGCCCCTGCGAGACCATTTCCCAAACCCGTTCGGGGGTGCGCTCTTCCAGAACCACCGTTACCCGCGGAAATCGCCGCCGGTATTCCCCGATCAATTCTCCCAGGAAGGCCCGGGTAGGCGGGCCGATGTAACCCAACCGCAACTCTCCCTCCTCCCCGTTGGCGGTCCGGCGCACCCGGCGCAAGGATTCCGCCATCCGTTCCAGCAGGATGCCCGTTTCTCGAAGCAGGACGGTGCCGGCCGGAGTCAACCGCACCAGGCGCCGGTTCCGATCCAAAAGCGCAACGCCCAATTCGCTCTCCAATTCCTGAACGGCGCGACTCAGGGCGGGTTGGGCGATCCGCAGGCGTCGCGCCGCGCCGGTGAAACTCAATTCCTCCGCCACCGCCTGAAAATAGCGAAAAAGCCGCAATTCCATGGCCGCAATTTATGCCGAACCGGCATGGATGCCATAGCCAATCTCTATTTCCGTTACAAGTTGACCGCGCTACTCAAGAGCGAAATGATAGGCACTCAGCCACGGTGTGAGTCGGGATTTGACCAAACCCGGTCTTGAAAAAAATGAGCTACCGAGAAGGTGCGGAAACACTGGGGGGCGGGCGGGGCAGGGAACGGGAGCCTGCCATCCGATGAACAACGTCCATCTCGCCGTTCAATTCTTCCTTCAGATCGCGGTCATTCTGCTGTTTTGCCGCGTGGTCGGTGCCGTCGCCGCGCGGTTCGGCCAACCGCAGGTCGTGGCCGAAATGATCGCGGGGGTTTTCCTGGGTCCCTCCTTGTTCGGATGGCTGTGGCCGGCGGGGCAAGCGTGGTTGTTTCCCTGGGACAAGAACCAGCTGAGCCGGGATACGCAGAGCTACCTGTTTCCGGCATCGCAGTTGGGCTTGGCGCTCTACATGTTTATCGTGGGCTTGGAGTTCCGGGTGGATCTGCTCCGCAAGCATATGAAAAGTAGCGTGGCGGTCTCCCTGGCGGGAATGTTGACGCCCTTTCTGC
Source organism: Verrucomicrobiota bacterium (assembly GCA_043732975.1). Lineage (GTDB taxonomy): Bacteria > Verrucomicrobiota > Verrucomicrobiia > Limisphaerales > UBA9464 > CANIZL01. The sequence goes on along the minus strand of JAYTHD010000594.1, from coordinate 1,877 downwards.
TGGGCGTCGGGCTGGCCTATGTTTTCCATCGGCATACCAATTTGTTTCCGAAGCCGACCACGCTTTTCGAGGCCAGCTTGTTCCTCGGGGCCTCGATGTGCATCACGGCGTTTCCGATGCTGGCCCGGATCATCCATTTCAAGGGCCTGGCGGGAACCAGGATGGGAACGGTCGCGCTGGGCGCCGGAGCGTTGGACGATGCCACCGCCTGGTGTCTTCTGGCGGTGGTGCTGGCCAGCTTTGATCACAATCTGACGCATGCATTGGTCAACATCGGCGGCGCCGTGGGATTTGTTCTGGTTGTCCTTATCCTTCTTCGACCGCTCCTCCGGAAAGGTGAAGGAAAGCTGATCCAGGAGGGTGCTCTCTCGGAGGCGGGGTTGGTGATCGGTCTGGCCTGCATGGCATTGGGCGCCTGGTTCACCGACCTGATCGGCCTGCATGCGGTTTTTGGGGCCTTCGTGATGGGGGCGGCCATGCCCCGCGGCACAATGTCCCGTGATCTCGTCAATCGCATTCAGCCACTGGCGGTCGCGCTGTTATTGCCACTCTTTTTCACCTACTCGGGCCTGAACACCAAAATTGGCCTGCTGAATTCCTGGTACCTTTGGGGGATGTGCCTGGCGGTGCTGCTCGCGGCTGTGGTGGGTAAAGGCGTGGCCTGCTGGCTGGCGGCCCGGGCCACGGGAATTCCCCATCGCGAGGCCATGGGCATCGGTACCTTGATGAATGCCCGGGGGCTCATGGAACTTATCATCATCAATATCGGCCTGCAACGCGGGGTCATCTCGGAAGGCTTGTTCGCCACGCTGGTAATCATGGCGGTCATCACAACGTTGATGGCGTCGCCTTTGTTTGAGCTGCTCGTCGGGGCGAAGTCCGTGAATGAAGGTCCCGCCTTGGCCGGCGGCCAAGGCCTATCGATTCGGTTCAACCACGAATGAACACGAATAATCACCGATAGGACGAGGTCAAAACAGGGCTCCTAACGGCGCGGGTTCTGGTCCCCCAAAAGTGAGTCCACGGGTTGGCTTCAGCTCTGGAAAAGCCCGCTACCCTTCGGGCAAATTTGTGTTCATTCGTGGTTCTCCCCGTTTTCAATTGCCAGATGACAGCCAAGGCCAAAAAGGGAACGGCTCGGCGAGCGCGGAGCTCAGGGCAAATGGGCGGCGTCCAGGGCGCGGCGAAACGCGCGGGTGGTGGCGGCAACGTCGGGCGCCTGAAGAATGGCGGAAACGACGCAGATTCGACGGGCCCCGGCGTCCAGCACCAGCGACAGGTTCTGCAGGTGGATGCCACCAATCGCAAACCACGGCAGCGTGAGGTGCTGCGCGGCCCAGCGGACGTAGTCCAGTGTCACCGCCGCCCGTCCGGGCTTCGTACCGGTGGGGAAAACCGGTCCAACGGCCACATACTTCGCGCCGGCGGCCACCGCCCGCAACGCCTGAGCCGGCGCATGGCTGCTGAGGCCGACGGCCGGGGCGGGCCCGGCGCCGGATTCCGGTTTTCCAGACCACAGTTCGGTGACTCGACTCAACCGCAAGTCTTCAAAGAAATCCTCCTGTCCCAGGTGCACGCACGGCACGCCCAGTTCGCGACCCAGCGAAGCATGGTCATTGAGCACACAGATCACGCCGGCCGCCTGGGTGACGGGCAAAACTTCATCCACCAGGCGGCGCACAGATTCCCAAGGGGCTCCCTTGGCCCGAATTTGAACCAGATCCGATCCGCCGTCACACAGTTGACGTGCAATTTCTGCCGCGGGGCGGCCTTGCAAGTACGCCGCGTCCACAAAGGTGTAGAGGTGGCAGTCGGGTAATGACTTCATCCTTCAGTGGCAACAGGTGCTCGGAGCCCGTTCAGCGGGCCGCGTGGGA
>JAYTHD010000593.1:0-3692 GCA_043732975.1 Verrucomicrobiota bacterium | reverse complement strand
CTGGCGTTGCGCGAGCCAAAGCGTGGGACTCGGGTAAGGACGGCCCGCCGGCGGATGCACCCGCGGCGCCAGGCACCGGTCCGCATCCAGAATCCATTCGCCGTCGCGCCAATCCCGCTCGTTGAATTGCCCGCCCAGCGACGCCACCGCGACCACCGGAAATTCCAATCCCTTGCTTTTGTGAATGGTCAGCAGGGTCACCGCCTCCAGACCGCCCGCCACCACCGGGGCGATGGTCTCCGCTTCCTCTTGCGCCGCCAGCCATTCGAGAAACGCCGCCGCGCCCCCCGCCTGTTGCTGCTCAAATTGCCGGGCCAGTTCCAAAAAACGCAGCACATTGCCGCTCGCCGCCGGGCCCTCCGGTTGCGCCCGGCAGGCCGCCTCGAAGTCCGTATCATCGAGGGCCGCCTCCAGAGCGAGCGACAACGGCCCGCGTGCCGCTCGTCGGCGCCACTCGGCGAAGCCACTCAAAAAGGCGTTGGCCCGCTGCCAAACTGATCGCGCCACCGCCGCGAGTTTCGGGTGCACGAAGATCTCCGCGCCGGAAATCGTGGCCACGCCGTCCGCGTCGGTCAGCGGCGCCGGATTTTCGCTGACGGGCAATTCGATCCGCGTACGGCCGCTCTCAACGAAATGCTGCAACAAGGTCCACCAGGCTTCGGGTGGTCCCTCGGAACTTCGGCGCACGAGCCGAAGGATGGCCAGATCGTCGACCGTCATTCGTCCCGCAAACGCGCTGCGCAGCACGCCCAACAAGGGCACGTCCTGCCGGGGATTGTCGAACAGCGCCACCAGATTGCGCAGGTCCCGGACTTCGCGTCGCGAGAAGAAACCGCCCGCCGACGCCTGCAACGGCACCCCCGCACGGGCAAAGACACGCACAAAGGTTTCCGCCTGGCTCTGCTTGCTGCGCAATAGCACCACCATGTCGTTCCAAGTCACCGGCCGCCACTCGCGACGTTTTTTGTCCCAGACCGGAACCTTTTGCGAGTGAAGTTCCCGGAAGCGGGCGACGATGAGCGTCGCCTCGGCCTCCTTTTTGTCAGCGGGCGGTTCGTCGTCGGCCGAGTCGCCCTCCCCGCCGGAGGCGGCTCCGGCCGATGAGACACGGGTAGCCCGCACATGGATTTCCACGCGCGGTTCCCCGCCCCCGAGTACCGCCCGCGACTCCGGTTCCCCAAATTGAAGGGCGGCGTCCGGTCCAAAACCCACCCCGCCCATTTCCGGGCGCAGCAGCCAAGGAAACAGACCGTTTACAAACTCCAGCACGCGCGCGGCCGATCGAAAATTCTCATTCAACGTCAGCACCCGGCCCGACGAAGCACCCGCCACCGCGCCCGACCCCTTCCCCGGCCCGGCGCCGTCGAGGTCCGTTGCCCATGCCGCCCAATCCCTGGCATACCGTTGAAAAATCAGGGGATCGGCAAAACGAAACCGGTAGATCGACTGCTTGACGTCCCCCACCAAAAAACGGTTTCCGGTCCGTGGTGCGCCCGCCTCCGGATCTCCCGGCCCGGAGGATTCCCGGGCCACCGCCCGCAGAATCGCATCTTGGGCGGCGTTCAAATCCTGACATTCATCCACCAGGACGACGGCGAAGCGATCACGCTCCCCCGCCGCCACGCGCGTGCGGCCCACCTCAGGTCCGCGCCCCAGCAAATCGAGGGCAAACTGTTCCTGGTCGGCAAAATCCACGGCCGACTGTTCACGTTTGCGACGTGCGTACTCGGCATCGAAGTGACGCCACCACGCCAGCACCGTCCGCATGCGTTGGCGACACCAGCCCCAGTCCTCCATCAAAGGATCCGCGCCCGTCGTCTCCACCCGCAGCCAGGCCTCCAGAGCCGCCGCCTCGCCAAACAAATCCTCCAGCGGTTCGCGAAGGATGCCCTTTTTTCCGCGAGGCCACTCCTCGTCCACCTGCTCCTGAAGCCATCCCAAAGCGAGCGCCGCCGCCGCCCGCACCTCGGGGGTGGACGTCATCCCGGCGAGCTGATCCAGCCACGGCAAGCGGCGAGCCAAATTCGGGTTCTTCAGGTCGGTCGATTTTGCGGTGCAGAGTTCCAACCGCTCGCGCCACGCCGCGGCCCAGGGCGGCAATTCCCGCAGCAGCGCCGACAGCCAGGCGTCCGGTTGTGGCAAGGCCCAGTACGCTTCCTGTCGCCGCCACCACTCCGCCGGATCCTCCAGCGCCCTCACGCCCCCGTGCAATCGGCGCAACGCCACTTCGGCCGCCCGCACCTGTCCTTGGAACTGGCCATTCCACAGATCCCGCACCGCCTCCGAGAACGCATCCGTGCCTGCATAAATGGGTTCCGAAATCGCCTGCATCGCCTGCGCCCGCAGCAACGCCGATTCCGACTCATCCAGGGTCCGCAACGCCGGGTCCAATCCCAGCTCATGGAAATGTTCCCGCAGCAACCGCAGACAATAGCCATGCAGGGTGCCGATCGCCGCAGAATCCAATTGCGCCAGTTGCGCCGCGATCCAGGGATTTGCCGGCGCCTCGTCATGCCGGCGCTGCAGGGCGTCACGCAGGCGCCGTTGCAACTCCGCCGTGGCGGCTTCGGTGAAGGTGACGATCAGAAATCGATCCAACCCCACCGGCGACTCCGGGTGCAGGGCAAAATGCAGGACCCGCTCGACCAGCGTGTGGGTCTTGCCCGTGCCCGCACCCGCCATCACCAACACATCACCCTCGGCCTCCACCGCCGCCTGCTGTTGTTCTGTCAATAATCCAGCCACGCGCCCTCAGATGTCGTCCGCCCGGCGCCGCCTGGCCAGCACCTCCCGCAAAAAGGTTTCCCCAATTATTGATTCTCCATCGGAACAGGAGCGGCGCCTTCTCCTCTCCGCGTCTCCGCGTCTCCGCGCCTCCGCGCGAACCTTCCGGCCTTCCGAAGAATTTTGTCGCACATACCTCGCTGAAAAAGATCGTCCAAACTCTTTGCCCGCCCGGAACCATTGCCACTGTCCCGCCCCTATGCCGCGGAACCGGCGCCGGACCAGAATGAATCATTGCCTGCCATCCGTGGACTGAATCGCCATCCGATGCTTCCCCATTTTTCGCCATTCGAGTGGGCCGTGGTGCTCGTTTCGGGCCTGTTCGTCGGCGTCAATAAAAGTGGTTTGCCCGGACTGAGCCTCTTTTACGTCGCCAGCTTCGCCTGGCTGTTTCCCGGTCAGGCCTCCACCGGCGTGGTGCTGCCAATGCTGATCGTCGGCGATATAGGCGCCGTCCTGCTCTACCGTCGTCAGGCGGAGTGGGCACCCATCCGCCGCACGCTTCCCATTGCGCTTTTCGGCGTCTTTCTCGGCTGGCTGTTGATGCGGGCAATGCCCAAGGCCAACTTTGGTCGAGTGATCGGCGGCATCGTCCTGGCCCTCGTCTCCGTGCAATTAGGCCGCTATTGGCGCCCTCAGTGGTACACCCGACTGCCGCATTCACCGACGTTTGCCTGGCTGGTCGGCATCACCGCCGGCGTAACCACCATGCTCGCCAACGCCGCCGGGCCGGTCATGGGGATCTATTTCCTGCTCCTGGATCTGGGCAAGAATGGATTTGTCGGCACGATGTCCTGGTTTTTCCTCCTGCTGAACCTCAGCAAACTTCTGCCCAGCTATCACCTCGGTCTCATCCACGCCGATACCTTGCTGCTCAACGCGCTCCTGGTACCGTTGATTTTCGCAGG
>JAYTHD010000592.1:0-17030 GCA_043732975.1 Verrucomicrobiota bacterium | reverse complement strand
GCACACCTGGCTCTAAGATTCCGGCGTGAGTCCCTGGGCAACATCCATGCGATAGGCCACCCAGGCCGGCACGACTCCGGCGAGCGCACCCAGTCCGAGCAACGCGGCCGGTGCCCAGATCCAGACGGCGTTGAATTGCCAGGGATCAATCACGACCCCGGTCTGCTCGCGCAGGACCGCGGCCGTCACACTGAGAATGGAGAAATGCAGGGCGAAGGCGATGACGATGCCCAACGCGACCACGGCCACCGCTTCTCCCACGATGGCCCCGAAAATGGTCAGTCGCCGGGCGCCGAGTGCCCGTAGAATCGCCAGGTCCCGACGGCGGGCGGCCATGGAATTATAAATACTCGCCAGCACACTGCCGGCCGCGACCAAAGCCACCAAGGCGGCGACCAGCGTGAGGACTTGATCGAACCAGCCAATTTTGTCGAACAACTGTCCCATCACTGCGCCGATCGGCCAGGCGAACGTCAGCCGGGTGCCCTGCTTGTTGTACATCTGGTCGAGCTGCCGGCCCGCGGCCGGTGCGCGTAATTTGACCAAGACAGCACTGACGTCGTTGGCGGTGGCGGGGTCGTGTCCGGCCATGTTTTGCAGTCCCGCGAGAGGAATCCAGATGACTTTGTCCGCCGGCGTATTGCTCGGCTTCAGGATGCCGGTCACCACGTAGACCTCATCGTGCTGGGCGTTGGCGTTGTAGTTCAAACCGTGATAGGGCTTGAATTCCGATCCCACCTTCAAACCCAGCCGGCGGGCGGCGAACGACCCAATCACGGCTTCCCGGTAACCGTCATCGAAGAGACGCCCTTCGGTCAGCTCCAATTTGCGCCCGGCTTGATACTCGTGCTCCGTGAACAGGTTGGTGGCGGTCCCGACAATCCGGAAGCCCTGAAAATTGTCACCCATCGCAATCGGCACGACGTGCCGGACGGCGGGATTCTGCGCGATCGTGGTGACGTCGGCGGAGGAGACGTTCCCCGGGGAGGCTTCGAGGTGGAAAATCGCGTTGAGCACCAATTGCAGCTTGCTGGAACGCGCGCCGAGGACGGCATCCCAGCCGCCGTCCATTTGTTCAAAGGTCTGTCTCGCCTGTTGCTTGAGCGTCCACACGGACATCAGCAGTCCTCCGGCGAGGGCGATACTGATCGCGGTCACGAGGGTCGCGAGCGCGTGCTGGCGCAGGCTGCGACGGATGAGCAGGGGCAGGGTCACGCGGGCAACGGGGTGGCGGGATGACGGGAGGCGAGGTTGATCTGGGCCAGGGACAGCCGCTGGGGAAACGCCGCGAGCACAGTCGGATCGTGACTGACGCAGAGCAGGGCGGCACCGGCTTCCCGACAGACCTCCTGAATCAGGGCCAGGGATTCCGCGGTGTTGGCGGCGTCGAGGTTGCCGGTGGGCTCATCGGCGAGGACCAGCTTGGGCTGATTGGCGAGTGCGCGCGCGACCGCCACGCGCTGCTGCTGTCCGGTGGACAATTGGCGGGGCAAATGGCGCAGGCGATCCCCCAGTCCCACGCGACGCAGCAAATTCTCCGCGCGCTGACGGTCGGCCCCGGGACCAAAACTCATGCCGAGGAGGACATTCTCCAGACAGGTGAAGCCCTGCAACAGGTTGAAGGTTTGGAAAATGTACCCGAGCGACCGCGCCCGGAGCTGGTCCCGGACGGCTTCGCTGGCGTCGGTCATGGAGTGACCGTCCAGCGTGATGCGGCCGGAATCCGCCGTCAAAATGCCCGCCAGGCAATGCAAAAACGTGGTCTTGCCGGTGCCACTGGAACCCTCCAGACCGATCTGGGCGCCGGCGGCGAGTTCAAACCGCGGGACATCCAGAACCATCGCCCGCCGACCGTCCGGATCGACGAAGGATTTTTTCAGATCGAGCACTTCCAATAATGGCATGCGTTCTTGACGGGTACCGTAGCAGACTCGTTCGGCCAGAATGGAATCAAATTCGCCGGGATGGGAAAGCCCCCCCGCGGCGGGGTCACATGTTGCGGACAGGGGCATTCCTAGAACGCTAGCCTGGCACCCACAAACTCATCTCCCCCCGAATTGGGATGCTCCGAGAGTTCTCGCGAATTCCGGAAGCACATTGGAAGGTGGGTCGAGAGTCTTCGCCAGACATCCGGGCTGGGACCCGACTTCGTCATCGGGCAGATCGTCAGGAGGTTCCACATTAATTTCTGGCCTCCGGCCAGGACCGGTGGAGAGTCCCTCGAGCCACCCGCGCTGTGTTTGACTTCGTCATCGCTTAGCTCGTCAGTGTCACGCTCCACAAATTATCGCGAAGTGATACAGGAAGGGCACCGGCCACTCCCACGCGGGCGGCCATCTAAAATATAAAAAAATCGATCTCAAGTCCATCTGTCCCGGGCTCGCCGCCCCCGCCTCGCAATCTCCCATCCCGAAAGTGGCGCGACCTCATTCGTCAGGCGTGGCACGTCGCCCCATTGCAATGCCCGGTTTGCCAGAAGTAGATGTGTGTGATTGCCTTTATCGACAACCCGGACGTGGTCGAGAAGATCCTCCATCATCTGAAGCTGTGGGGCAGGCCGCAGACGGAAGGCCAGAGGCGCCAGGAGTCAGATCCAGTCTCCAGCCTATTACCTCCAGCCTTCCCCATGCCCGACTCCGAAAACGTGAACACTGATTGATGGTAAGTAGCATCAGGGCGCACCAACGTGCCCAAAAACCACTCGCAAACCGACTTCCCCGTCCGTCCCTCGCCCCTCGCTCGGCTACCGCCACTCCAACACCCCCAATCCGGCCGAGGCAGCCTCAAAGCCCTTGCAAACTGTCCCAAAATGAACGCCACCGGGAAACCAAATTCAGTAACCGACCGGGCGGGCGATTCCACGAAATACTGCAGAACACATTGCGCCCCCCGGACTCGGCTCGCCGCCGTTTTACGATCAATCCCATGTCGTCGGGTTGTTGAATGAATTACCGGCGATCTCCGAGGGAAACCGGACGGCTTGGGATCCGATGCGGATGTCGATTCTAAGTGGGTGTGTGTTGCAAGAACGCTTCAAGCTAAGCAGTGTCGGCGGGCCGGGCTGAAATAACTGGATTCAACACCGCGCCAGTGGAGGGATTTGACCCGACCGCGGTAAAGCGTGAATTCATAATTCCGATTGAGGCCGAAGTCATAGCCCCGCCGGGCATTGAATTTGGTTTAGCTGGGCCAATTCATGGTCAGTTCTGTTCTGCTGGCCGCGAAAGCACGCCAAAGCTAATTTGTGCGCGTCTTCACCAGCGCGTTAAGCTGGCGACATGTCCGTTTCCACCGCTGTGACCGAGTCTGAACTGGCCGAAATGCGCCTGCTGATTGAGGATCTGTGCTGCGACTTTTGCCGATTGGACCAGGCGGAGGAGCTTCAGATTTGGCCGGAGGATGTGCGCGTGGACCGCGAATATTATGTCGGGGTTCCCGGTTGGCATGCAGACATCCGGGTCGCCGCGCCCGGCATACCCGCCTACTTCATCGAGGTCAAGATCGGCTTTCCGCGCCAGCGACTCATCGAACATTTGGGCAAGAAGTTCCAGCAATTAACGCCGGAACTGGCTGGATCCAACCGCGTGCTGCTGATGGTGGACGCCCAACGGCACCACGACTGGCCGGAAATCGAGACGATCATCCGCCGACAACTGCACCCCTCGCTGACCCTTGAAGTGTGGAACGAGAGCCGGTTGCTGGATCTGGTACGCGCGCGGTTCGGGTTGGCCGCCACCGCCATCACGACCGAGAGCCTGCTGGACGTGCGCGAAGCCGTGGACCGAGCGAAGGGCCATCATGCCTTTGGCGGCGAGAGCTTGGAGGCGTATAAGAGTGAACCCCTGCACGACCAACTCAACTGGCACTTCAGCCATTGGCGCCTGCGGCAGCTCTGTCATCGCCGCAAGTGCTCGCCCCGCGACGTTTTCCCGCCCGGAGTCTATCCCGAGGTGGCGGTGCTGATGGCGGACATGTGCAGCTTCTCGAGCTATGTGCGCGACACCCCCGACCAACGGGTAACGCGGAACATCCTGACCGCGTTCTATTCGCGTGCCCGCCATCAGATTCTGAACTTCGGCGGGATGCTCTATGAATTTGCCGGCGATTCCGTGATCGGCTTTTTTGGCATTCCGGAGCGCGACGATGACTATTTGGAGAACAGCCTGGCGGCGGCGAAGTCACTGATCTCGATCGGCAATTCCATCTCCAGCGAATGGCAGCGCAGCATCGACCGCATCCAGACCAGCAGCGGTCTGCACGTGGGACTGACGGTCGGCGAACTGCAAATGGTCTCCTACCGGCCGTTCAGCCGGACGCACCTTGGGGCGATTGGTGACTCGATCAATCTGGCCGCCCGGCTGATGACTACGGCCGGCTCCGGCGAACTGGTGGTCAGCAACATTTTTTACAATCAGCTATCCCCGGCCTCGCAGGCCGGATTCCAAAGCATCCCGCCCGTCGAGGCCAAGAACATGGGCAGGATCAAGGCTTGGAAACAAAGCAGTCCAGCCGAGGCTTGAACCAATTAGCGTCTCCCGCAAATGAACTCCACCCCGATGCAATCCCCCAAATAAGGGACGTCCGCCACCCAGTTCGACTTGCATACATTTCGCCGTCGATTATGTCGCACGGAAAGGCGGCGGTACCGTACACGTTCAACCGGGCACCTACCGCCTGCACACTCGATTTTTCTTCAATCGAAAGTCCGTCCTATTGGGAGCGGAGCCGACTCCGTGCTTTTCAAGGAGCCTTCGAGCACCACCAAAATCAGCGTGGACGGTGATCATTGCGATCGAGCTGTGTTTAACATTGCGGTTTAAAGCGGCGTAGAGGCGGCGAAACCGGGGCGTGGCGGAGTCCCGGCAAGTCGATCGCGAAGGGCTGCGCGGAGCCGCCGGAACAGTTTGACGGAGCACTGGGTGAGGCGCTGGAGCACGAACGCAAAGGACCGGGACATATGAAAATAATGCCCGCAAAAACCTTGGAAGTTAATCAAATTCCCGTTTCATGTTCCCGGGCAACAGAAACGGAGCGCATTCAAGACTCCGGAGTTTACGGAACCACGCGATAGAATCGCGCCGCTTGATCGGGGGTCACAATCCGCGGCGAGGTGGCCCCACCGACCGCGCCCCAGGTCCCACCCAGACTCGCCGTTGATTGCAAGGTGCCGCTCGTCCAGGTCAGGACCAGGTTGCCGTTGCCACGGGCGAGAGTGACGGTAGGCGGTACGACGACGGCAGCGGGGGTGCCGGCCAGATAATGCTGGATGACTTGTTCCGCGGTGAGTGCCTTATTATAAATGGCGGGTTCATCCACGTCGCCTTCAAAGAAGAAGTCGCCGGGGCCCTCCGTCGCGCCACCACCGAAACGGAGCGCATTCTGGTCGTTCGCGGCAAAGGCGGCGGTCGAAGTGCCGACCAACAGGCCATTGACATAGAATCGTTTGGTCGTGCCGTCATACGTTCCGACCAAGTGTGCCCATTTATTAAGCTCCGTCGCCGGTCCGGGAATATTATCCCAGCCGCTGGTATCTCCTTTACCCGACCAGAACTGCCAGGTATCCCCCGGCTCGCAATAAAAGATATAACCACGCTGGGGACCATCCGCCCGCGACGTCAGCGGGGACCGATGAACTCCCGAGCCGCCCGTAACCCGGGCCCAAACTTCCACACTGAAGACCGCCGGATTGAGCACCTCCGTCCAGGGAACATCGATCTTTTGGCTATCCACCTTGGAGAAGCGGGCAGCCAGATTCGTATCCCCGTCGATTCCGCCCGGCACACCCAGCGTCACCCCATTGAGTATATCCCCGTTGTTGCCCGCGATTTGGTCCGCGGCAACCTCGCCGGAGGTTTCATCCAGTCGCCAATAGCCCACCGGTCCGTCGGCCTTGACGACCGCCACGTAAGGTTTCGTCGGCCGCTGGGGGATGCTCAGCAAGGCATTGCTGCTGGTGATCGAGCCGCCCGCATTGCTGACGACCACAGCATACTTACCCACGTTGGCCGAAGTCAGGTTGGAGAGCGTGAGAATGCTATTGGTACCATTGGACAGATTCACCTCGTTGAATTTCCATTGATAGCTCAACGGTTGACCGCCTGATGCGCCCACGCTGAATTTCACGGTCGCGCCCAGCAGACCAAATTGGGGGCTCGGCTGGGAGGTAATCGCGGGTGGCGTGGCCAGCGGGAGACCGGCGACGTAATGCGTCAGAATCTGATCCTCGCTCAACGCCTTATTGTAAATCGCCGCTTCATCAACGTCGCCCTCGAAGAAGTAATTGCCGTTCCCCTCCGTGGCTCCCCCGCCGAAGCGCAATGGATTCAGATCATTGGGAGCGAAGGCGGCGTCGCGTTGGGCGACCAGTAAACCGTTCACATAGAAGAAAAGCGTGGCACCATTATATTTACCCACCAGGTGGGCAAACGTGTTGACCTGCACCGCCGGCCCCGCCAGGGAGGTCCAACCTGTGCTGTCACCTTTGCCGGTCCAGAACTGCCAGGTGTTGCCCGGTTCCGCATAGAAAATATAGCCCCGTTGCGGACCATCCGCCCGGGACGTCAAAGGGGAACGGTATTGGCCGCCCCCGCCGGTGACCTTGGCCCAAACTTCGGCCGTAAAGGCGGCACCATTCAACGAATCACTCCAGGGGACGTCCACTTTGGTTGAACCCGCCGCGGTAAATCCGGCTGCCTTATTGGCATCGCCCACCAGCGCACCCGATCTTCCGAGGGTCACGCCGTTGAGATAAGCCCCGTCATTCGCGCCCGCCGAATCCTTGGCGAGGTCGCCGGTCGACTCACCGAGTCGCCAATAGCCTGTCGGTTGATCGGCCAGGATGATTTCCGCATAGGGTTTGGTCGCGGCCGCCGGGAATTTTAGCATCGCCGGAGCACTATCCGTTGAGCCGGCGGCATTCTTCACCGAAACTTTATAGGCACCGAGACTAGCCGACTGCACCTTGGCGAGCGTCAGTGTCGAGTTGGTGGCATTGGGCAGGTTCTGGCCATTCAGTTGCCATTGGTAGGTAAAAACGGTGCTGCCGGAGGCACTCACCGTGAAGGAGGCTCCATTGCCGGGTAGCACGGTCCGCGCGGCCGGTTGAGTGGTGATCACCGGCTTCGAGACATCCGCGACGGTCAACGCCACGGGGTCGCTGGTGGCGCTGTTGGCGACGTTGCTGATGATCACCGTATAGCTGCCGCCGTCGGTGGGGAGCAGGTTCGCGAGGGTGAGGGTGGCACCTGTACCCCCTGGCACGTTGACGCCATTTTTTTGCCATTGATAGGCCAAAGGCAAGCTGCCGGTGGCGAGCGCACTAAACGTGGCGCTCTCGCCTTTGAAACGGTCGAGGGCCAAGGGTGGCACCACGATGGTGGGGGCCACGGTCGCATCCGGGGCGGCACCCGTCCCGGTGGTGAAGTGGGCCACCACTCGGGTGGGGCTCAGAACCTGCGAATACACCGCCACCTCATCCACGGCACCATTAAAGAAGAAATCGCCGACCGGGCTTTCCGTGGCGCTGGCACCGATCCTCAACACGCGGGCTCCGTTGGGCGTGAAGACCGAACGATTCGCGCCGACCAGCACGCCATTCACGTAGAATAGCTTGTTGGTGCCGTCGTGGACTCCCACGAGATGAGCCCAGGCGTCCGGTTCGGCGGTCGCACCACCCACGGTGTCCCAACCCACCTGCACACCGGTGCCGGTCCAGAACTGCCACTCATTGCCCGGGGTGGCGTAGAAAATGAAGCCTTTTTGTGGGGAGTCATCCCGCGAAGCCATTGGGGAACGGTACCCGGTTGAATCCGCTGTCACCTTGGCCCAGGCTTCCACGGTGAATTGGGCGGGGTTCAAGGCGGCGGCATACGGCACATCAATCCTCGCCTGATTACCATCCAGACTTGCCGCGGTATCGGCGTCGGCCGCCAGCGCCCCGGGCGTGCCAAAAATCACGTTTTTGAAGATTTTCCCGTTGCCGGGTGCGCCCAAACTACCGGTGTTGGTGGCGACGGTGCCGCCCAAGCCTTCACCGAGTCGCCAATAGCCCACCGGATGGTCGGCGAGGATCGTGTCACGATACGCCGCCGCCTGGGTGACCCACGCGGTCGAGAAAAGTATTAAGGTTAATATTCGGGATGTCATGGTATTCAAGGGATCCTTCGCGGGATCCTTAAATTTTCAGTTTTCAGGAGTCGTTACTGGTTCCGGTTCATTGCTGAACCAAAGGGGTTTAGTCACGTTGTCCAATTTCGCCAATAGATAATTGAGAAATAATAACGCGCACGATGTTCTCGCGGCCGGAAACGGACCGTTTTTTTCTACCTCCCAAACCCCCGCGCCAACTACTGCCCGCGATGAAAGTGTTTACTGGTATTTGTTTTGGGGAAGCCAGCCCAAGGTCTCCGTGCCAGGGCTACGATGCCAGCCGCCAAGGGAGTTCCGGGTCCGTATCACGAAAATGCGGGGCGAGGCGCAAGATTGCCGGACCGCCCGGCAGCGTCCGCAGCGAGGGCACGAGGTTTGCCTGACTCCGACGCGCCGAGCCGCGGTTTGAAGCCAAGTCCTCCGCCCGTTAATGTCTCCGCAGGGAACTTTCGTCGCGCTGTCATTCCGACCTCGAGACATTGGGCGGCCCGCTGGTCTTCAACGGAACCCGCGTGTCCGTGCGCAGCCTGTTGGATCACCTGTCGGCCGGCGAATCCATCGAAGATTTTCTCGAAGGCTTTCCCAGCGTCCGGCGTGAACAGGTGCTGGCTTATCTGCCATTGGCTCGTCCCGGCACCTGTATCAGCAGCACGAAGCGCCGCCCGCTGCCGCACCAAGGTCGGCACGCGGCTCCCTGACCCAAGTGCAGGCGGCCGCCGGAGCGGCCTCGCCCGCGCCGGGTGGCGGGGCGTGAAGTTGGGGCGACGCGGCAGCGATCGCGCCGCGGTTTGTTCTGGGAAAGCCCCCGCGCGAAACGCCGCGAAAAAATCTTTTCGCCCGGCCCGAGGAGGCCGCCAATCTAGGGCTCGTCTTTTCGCCGGTTCGCCGGCAACGCATGAAAGCAAAGCTCGTCATTACGCCGAAAAAAGCCGTCCTGGATCCGGTGGGAAAAACTGTGCTAAACGCCCTTGCCCACATGGGCTATCAGGGCGTCACGGGAGTCCATGTGGGCAAGTACATTGAAATCGACCTGGCCCCCGGCACCGACAAGGCGCAGGCCCGCGAGGCCTTGAATGCCGCCGCGCATAAATTCCTCTCCAACCCGGTGATCGAGGATTATCACTTGGAACTGGTCGATTGAGCTGCCGCCATGCACGTCGCCGTCCTACAGTTTCCCGCCTCGAATTGCGATCAGGATTGTGTTCACGCGGTGCGCGTTCTGGGGCACACCTCCAGTCTCGTCTGGCATAAAGAGACCTCCCTCGGTGCCGCGGATGCGGTGATCGTGCCGGGTGGCTTCAGTTATGGGGATTACCTGCGATGCGGAGCGATTGCCCGTTTCAGTCCGGTCATGCAGGCGGTGACCGGGTTTGCGGAACAGGGCGGGTTGGTGCTCGGCATTTGCAATGGTTTTCAAATCCTGTGCGAAGCAGGGCTCTTGCCCGGCGCCTTGATCCGCAATCGCGATCTCGAATTCCACTGCGAGCAGGTGTTCTTGAAAACCCTGCACCGGGACACGCCCTTTACGTCGCAGATCCCGGACGGGCGCATTCTCAAAATGCCCATCGCGCACGGCGAAGGTTGTTATTTCGCCGATGACGCCACGCTGCAAGCCCTGCAGGCGCAGCGGCAGATTCTGTGGCAATACTGCAGTGACGCTGGCCATGCGTCTGATGGGGCCAATCCCAATGGCTCGGTGCAAAACATCGCCGGCATCTGCAATGAACGTCGGAACGTCGCCGGCCTGATGCCGCATCCTGACCGGGCCAGCGAATTATTGCTCGGGTCGGAGGATGGCAAGTACATTTTCCAAAGCCTGTTCGCCGCGGCGGCTTCACGCTAGGGAGGCTGGGGGCCTGCGCTTTTTTCAGTTTCTCGGCGCGGCGCGGCCCGATCGTTTTGGCTGGTTATCCCAGCAGGCTGTTGAGGATGTTCATGTAGCCGCTAAACATGGAAAAAATGTAGAGCACGATCCAAAGCGCGACGGCGAGGTAACCGATCATGGGCACGACCACGGCGAGCACCTCCAGTTTTTGAAAACCCTCGGCTTCGTAATGTTGCGCCAGCCAGCGGAGTTGTTCGTCCAACTTCCCGGAAATTTCCCCCGTGGCATAACTGCTGACAAAAGTCTCCGGAAACGGGCCACTGATCGCCACCAGTTCCCCGGGCGTCTGACCGGTCGCCAGCCGGTCGGGCCAGTCCGCCACGGTGCGGATCAGGATCGGTGAGCCGCTGGCCCGGGCGGCTATCGGCCAGGCCTCCGTGACGACGACGCCCGCGGAGAGCAGGGCTTCCAGAGCACGGGCGAGCCGGCTGAGGGCCAGGGCGGATCTGGCGGGGCCGACAACGGGAATGCGTACGGTCAGCCGCTCGACCATGGAGCGCCAGGCTTCGCCCCGTTGTCCGGAGCCGGCCCAGAGGATTCCCCCCACCAAGCCATAGACGGCGCCCAGAGTTCCAAAGGATTGGAAAAGATACGCCGCAAAACTGCCGCCGCCGACCAGCGCCGGGATGGGAATGATGAAGGCGGCCAGATGAAAAACCAGCAGCGGATAAGCGGAACTGGAGAGAATGCGGCGCAGGTTGTCGGCCCGCGCACGATGGTGCCGGGCGAGGGTGTCGAAGGCGTCATCAAGTCGACCGGCCCGTTCGCCGGCTTCGATGAGGGCGAGATCGAACGGAGGTGCCCAGCGCGGCACCGCGGTGAAGGCCTCGATCCAGGTGGCGCCGTGGTCGAGTTCCGACTGCAGTCGTCGGGTGACCTGGCGCAGCGTGGGATCCAGCGGGGTGGTGACCAGTTGATGGAGTATCCGGGATAGTGGAATGCCCGCACGGAGCAGGGTGGCCATCTGGCCATAAAAAATCGACCGCCGGCGTAAACCGGCGGTCGGGGACAAAAGACTCATTCGGGGGGGAGAGATTCGGTCCGCCCCGGCGCGCGACGCTTACTTTAGGGCGCCGTTCAATTGCTCTTGCAGGGCCTTCTTGGCCTTCATTCCCAAGGTTTGTCCGATCACGTTGCCATTTTTGAACAACAGCAGTGTGGGAATGGAATGGATTCCAAATTGGACCGCCAGATCCTGGTGGTCATCGATGTTGACCTTGGCGATCGTGGCGCGTCCGGCGTATTCCACCGCCAGTTCATCCAGAACCGGGGCGAGCATTTTGCACGGGCCGCACCATTCAGCCCAAAAATCGACGAGTACGGGCTCTGTCGATTTCAAAACCGTGTCAGAAAAATTCTGCGACGTTGCAGTTACAATGTTGGCGGCGGCCATAGGGTCTGCGCGAAAACGGAAATTATTGAATGGGTTGGTACAGAAAAAGCGCGGCCACGGTGGCGAGGCTGCAGAGGACGGTCGCGAAGGCCAGTCCCACGTCGAGGCCACTCACGCCGGCATTGGCGCGCGCGGCGGGGCGGGGAGCCGGCGGGGCGGCCTTGCCGACGGGCGCTGCGTGAGCGGCCGCGGGCATCGCGGGCTTGTGGGCGGCGGAGGACATGCCCATGGGCGCGGCGGCGCCCGGGGTCAGCGGGCGGGGGGCGGAGGGAGCCGCCGAGGACGGGGCCATCGGAGCGGCGGACGCGGCGGGCGTGGCGGCTGCCGGGACCGGCGCGGGAACGGTCGACGGCATTCGAATCGACGGGCCACCCGCCGGTTTGGGCGGCAACGAAATGCGCACCGTCTGCTTCTTTTGCGCGGCGTCGGCGGGCTTGGGCGGCTCAGGAGTCGCACCCGGCGCGCCCGGAGGAGGAGTGTTCTCTGACATAGCGTTATTGCGGGGTAGCCTAGAGAGCTTCCGGCGAACGTCAATGCGATTGCGGGGCGGAATCTGCCATGGGCGTCGTCGGCTGGGTGGGGACGCCCGCTCCTTCAAGGGAAGGTAAAACTCCTCATTGTTCTTCCAGATTACGAGGTCTACCGTCCTGTCCAATTCTCAAGGGCAAATGGAATGAAGAAGACGTACGTACTGCGGGCGAGCCCCCGTGGCTTTACCTTAATCGAGCTGCTGGTGGTGATAGCGATCATTGCCATCCTGGCCGGGATGTTGTTGCCGGCGCTTTCCAAGGCGAAAAGCAAAGCTTTGGCCATTAAATGCAACAGCAACCTGAGAAATCTTGGGCTGGCCATCCGGATGTACGCGGACGATAACCGGGAGCGTTTTCCGGACTGCAGCGGCGCCAATTGGCCTTGGGATCTGCCCGCCTCGGCCGCCAACGCCTTCGTCAAAAACGGGGGAAACCGGTCGATCCTCTACTGCCCCTCCTTTGCCAAGCAGAACAACGATGACCTTTGGGCGTTTACCACCGCGATAAAAGGAGAGATCGTGACCAACGAAGCGAACACGGGCTATCGGGTCATTGGCTACGCGGTGGCCTTCAAAGGGGCGGGCCGCATCACCCTGACCAACATCACTGAATCGCTCAATCCGAAACCCATCGTGAGTGGGGGTATCGAGTATGAGCCCGGTCCGGCGGCCCGGGTCACTGTGTCCGATGGCACCATTTCCAACGGTGACAACGAGGTGGATCGCTCCAAGAACACCTACAAGGGCATTGATGGCGGGTGGAAGGGGCATCAGGCGGCCCATCTGGACGGCAAGTTGCCTGCGGGTGGCAACAACCTGTTCCTGGACGGGCATACCCAGTGGGTAAGGTTCCAGCTGATGCGGGTCCGCACGAGTGGATCGCCTTCGTTCTGGTGGTGATCGCCTTTCGACTGTCGGCCGAGGTGCGGCGGGAGGCCGCAGCCACTTTGTTGCGCAGGGTGGCCGAGCTGTTCGGGCTCTCTGCGCCCGCTGTGTGTTGGCCGGTGGGATGGCTTCAAAGCATTGCTTCTCATTCGCACTGGATGGGAAGCCGGTTATCCTCCCCGGACGAATGAGTTCTCAGTTGCCACAGCGCCAGTCGGAGGATCCCTGGCGCGTCTTTCGGATCATGGCGGAGTTTGTCGAGTCGTTCGACACCCTTGGCCGTCTCGGGCCGGCGGTGACGGTTTTTGGATCGGCCCGGACCCATGTGGACGATCCCACCTACAAAGCGGCCCAGGCGATCGCCCGGGCGCTGGGCGAAAATGAGATTGCGGTTGTGACGGGAGGTGGCCCGGGCATCATGGAAGCGGCCAATCGCGGCGGATCCGAAGCGAAGCCGAAGTCCGGCCAGAAGGTGCCGAGTGTGGGATTGAACATTGAACTGCCCTTTGAGCAGAAGGGGAATCGGTTCGCCAACCTGCAGGTGAACTTTCACTATTTCTTCAGCCGCAAGGTCTGCCTGGTAAAATACAGCATGGGTTTTGTTTTCATGCCCGGCGGCTTTGGCACGCTTGACGAGATGTTTGAAGTGCTGACGCTGGTCCAGACCCAGCGCATTCCCGCCTTCCCGCTGATCCTCTACGGCAGCAAGTATTGGCAGGGGATGCTGGACTGGATGCGGACGACCATGGAGCCGGCAAAATTGATTTCACCGGGTGATGTGGACTTGCTCACCGTGGTGGACACGCCGGAAGCGGCGGTGGAAAAAATCCTCCAGTATCGGCGCACGGTGGGAGCGCCCGAAAGTGTGCCGGCGGCGTACCGGTGAAAGCCACAGACATTCCGACCCACGTTACCACGCTGGCGGGAGGGTTGCGGGTGGCGACGGCGGAGATGCCCCACATGTCCAGCGTGTCGGTGGGAGTCTGGGTGGGAACGGGTGGGCGGCATGAGCCGGCCTCCGCGAGCGGCATTTCCCATTTCCTGGAGCATTTGCTTTTCAAGGGCACCGCACGACGCACGGCGGCCCAGATTTCCCAGGCGGTGGAAGGAATCGGCGGTTACCTAAACGCGTTTACCGACGAGGAACATACCTGCTTTTATGCCCGTGGGCAGGCGGCCCGGTGGCCGGATTTGCTGGACGTCCTGCTCGACATGTTCCTTGGGTCGCTGCTCGCGCCGGCAGAGATTCAGCGGGAACGGGGAGTGATCCGGGAAGAGATCGCGATGTATCGGGATCAGCCGGCCGAACATGTTCAGGACTTGCTGAATGCCGCCCAATTTGGGGATCATCCACTGGGGCGGCCGGTGATCGGCACGGAAAAGACGCTCGAGAGCCTGCGGCGGGCAGATTTGCTGGGCTATCTCGCGTCGCACTATGTCGCCGGCGCAACGGTGATTGCCGCCGCCGGGCAGTTGCGACATGAAGATTTCGTACGCCGGGTGCGTCGCGCCACGGGGAAGATCCGTCCGGGTGCGTCCGCGGGTTTCATCCCCGCTCCGGCGCCCGTGGGGCACCCGCAAGTTCAGCTTTGCCGCAAGGCCACGGAGCAGACCCACTGGAGTCTGGCATTGCGGACGACCCACCGGGCGGACGCGCGTCGTTACTCGCTGCGCTTGTTGAATGCGGTCCTGGGGGAGAACATGAGTTCCCGCCTGTTTCAAGTGGTCCGCGAAACGCATGGCCTGGCCTACAACATCCAGAGTGCCACCTCGTTTTGGGCAGATGCCGGTGACTTGGTCATTTCGGCCGGCGTCGAGCACCGGGAACTGATGCCCACACTGAAATTGGTTTTCGGCGAATTGACCCGACTTGCCGCGCGTCCGGTCGGCTCGGCGGAATTTCAGCGGGCCCGCGATTATGTCGTCGGGCAGATGGATCTCGCCTTGGAATCCACCGAGAGTCAGATGATGACCCTGGCGGAACAGATCCTGGGCTTCGGCAAGCCGGTCTCCGCCCGGCGGGTGCGTCGGGAACTGGCCGCCGTGACGCCCCGGCAGATTCAGGCCTGTGCGCGGGAATTCTTTCGCCCGGACCGCTCCAGCCTTGCCTGCATTGGCCCGCACGCCGATGCGCGTCGCCTGGAACGATTGCTGACCCGCTGGGCCGGCTGACCGGGCCGGCCTTCAGGCAGGCTCCTGCTGACTGATGCAATGGAAGCTGCCCAGACCCCAGATAAGCTCGGTGGAATCGATGCCGACGACGCGGCGATCGGGGAATTCGCGCTGGAGAATTTCGACGGCCTTGCGGTCGTTGGCGTGCCGATAGGTCGGAAGTAAAACCAGGCCGTTGGCGATATAGAAATTCGCGTAGCTGGCCGGCAGTCGCTGGCCTTCGTGTTCAATCAGCCCTGGGCAGGGGAGTTCCACCACCCGCAACGCCTGGCCATCCTGGTCCTTCATCCGACGCAGACGGTCCCGGTTGTCGCGGAGAATCTCATAATTCGCGTCCAGCGGGTCTTCCTCGACGATTGTCACCACGGTCGTCGGGTTGACAAAGCGGGCGAGATCATCCACGTGGCCGTCCGTGTCGTCGCCGACGATGCCGTCGCCGAGCCAGAGGACGTTGGGAGTTCCGAGGTACTCGGCCAGATAATGCTCGAGGTCGGCCCTCGTCAGATTGGGATTGCGATTGGGGTTCAGCAGGCAGGCTTCCGTGGTCAGCACGGTGCCGCGCCCGTTGACCTCGAGCGAACCACCTTCCATGACGATCCCGGGACTGAACAGCGGCAGGCGGCGCAGTCGGGCCACATGTTGGGGAATGGCATCGTCGAGATCGAAGGGGGGATATTTTCCGCCCCAGGCATTGTAACCCCAATCGACCACGGCGCGCTCGCGGCGGCCATGACGATCCCGGACGACGAAGATCGGTCCGTGATCCCGGCACCACGGCTCGTAGGCAGGGAAGTGATGGTAATGCACCGGACCGGCGGGGACGCCATGAAGCCCCAATTGTTCCCGTATCCACTCCTCGCGCTCGGGGTCCCAGACGTTGAGATGGATTTCCTCTGTCTTGAGCAATTCCCGAAACAGGGCGGCATAAACCGGAGGAACCGTATCAAACTTGCCGGGAAAACTGATGCCCTCGGGTCGCGGAAAAGTGAACCACGTCCCGACGTGGGGCTCCCACTCGGCGGGCATGCGATAGCCTTGGGCCGCTGGCGTGGGAGTCTCGAACGAATCCGAATGCATGCCCCAGAATGTCCGGTGCCCGTGCCATCGCCAGCGGATTCCATGGCAAATCCAATCCGACCGTCCGTAGGACTTCCGGGCGGTGGGATGGGCGCAGGGTCGGGGCGCCTGAATGGCTGCCGACCGAAGTTTTCCTGCGTCGTGATATCTTGTACAGGCGGCGCCTTGTCCTGAATCCGGTGAGCCATATGGTCCCGCTCCGTGAAGAGAATAACTCGTTGGTGGCTCCCGCTGACCGTTGCGATCGCTTTGGCCGGCTGTGTGGCGGCACCCGATCCGGATTCCTTTGACGTCAATGTGGTCAATCTGGCCGGCGGCAACGCGACGTTTTTTGAGACCGAGGCGGTGGTCACAGTACGCCTGCAAAATGCGACGCCCAACGACATCACGGTCTCGGGCGCCGCGCATAAACTGTATTTGAACGGGACCTACGTCGGGCAGGGCTTATCGAGCGAGACAGTGGTCGTGCCCCGTCTCGGAACGACCACGCAGAACGTCACGGTCCACCTGAAGAATTTCACTGTGCTGCGAAAGGTCCTCGGGTTGCAGGAAACCCGCTCGGCGTCTTATAAAGTGCTCAGCACGATTTATGGCGCACCCGGAGGTGGCACGCCCCGGAGTTTTCGGGCGATGAAGGAAGGGTCGGTCAGTCTCGACCAGTTTCTTCCTTCGGCGACGGAGCCGGCGCGTTAGCGCGGATGGAGCGCCGGTTTCCAACCGGCTTATCGCCTGCGCAAAACAATCCGGCCAAAGGCTTGCGGGACGCCTTGCCGGATTTGGGGCGTTAAAGGAGTGTGTGGTGTTTAAGCCGGCATCCTGCCCAATGCCACTAACTTTTGGTCGGGATATTTTTCAAGGATTTCACCGATTGCCGATGGTCCCCGATTAAGGCCGGGCCCATTTTGAAGAGTAGTTTCTCCAAGCACCGCCCATTCTTCAGA
>JAYTHD010000591.1:0-9134 GCA_043732975.1 Verrucomicrobiota bacterium | reverse complement strand
TCATCGCGTCGCGCAAAACCCCAAGCTCCCCCCCAGCCCGCGTTTACCGGGCAGATGACCATCGTGGGTGATTATCGGCAAAACCTGGAATCCGCGCTAGTTATTGCGATCGCCGGGACAAACACGCTCAGTGAAGAGTCCCAGCCCTACGATCAGTTGGCGGTCGGCGGTCGTGCCGACTTCTTTGGCGGACGGATTGTCTTTGTTTTCTTCAATCCCGATGACCAATCGAGCTATACGGGATTGTTCCAGCCTCCGTTGGGATCGACTTATGATGTCGTGGTAGCGGGCAAGATCGTTACCGACAAGCTCACGGTTCGGGGGCCGATCTGGGCCGACGGGCGCTTCTTTAACTGGAGTGTGGTGACGCGTCCCGATGGACGGCAAGCGCTCCGGCTGGTGGCCGGGTCCGTGGCTCCACCCTTGCTGATTCGCACTGTCGATTCCTCCCCGCAATTGGTCTATCCCACTAATTTTGTGGGATACACACTCCAAAAGTCGCCCTCTCTCACTCTGCCATCCTGGAAGGAGTTTTCCGTGGGAACGAATGTGGTTGCTTTGGATCCCGCGGACGCGAGCAGCTTCTTCCGACTCTTCAAGCGATAGCTTCGCTGTGTTTCAAGGGACAGGCGAATTCCTCCACCCCGAAAAAGGGGCGCCTAGCCGAAAGGCCTTGCCCAACCCGGCCATCGCCGCAAACTGCGCCGACGCCATTGGCCGTGCTGAACCAAATCTCGCCTTCCGCCGAGCGTCGGAAATGAATCGTTTTCGTGTTCCGATCCGCGACTCCGCGCGTCCGGATAGGGCGCGGGCGTCCGCCGACGGGAATCATCAGAAGATGGTGGCCCGGCATTCCTCGGGGGTTCGTGTGACCACGGGGCGGAAACCTACCGCGGCAGCCTTCGGCAGTCTTTCCCAACCATGCCCACCTTTGCCCTGATTGATTTTGAAACCACCGGACTCTCACCCGATCTGGGCGACCGCCCCACCGAGTTGGCCATCCTCCTCATCCGCTCCGGCCTGGTCGTGGACCGGATGTGCAGCCTCATGAATCCCGGTCGCCGCATCCCGTGGGACATCCAACATTTGACCGGCATCACCGACGCCATGGTCGCCAAGGCGCCCCCGGTTCGGGAGGTGATGCAGCAGGCGATGCAGTTTGTGGGTGAACATCCGCTGGTGGCGCACAACGCCGCCTTTGATCGCCGGTTCTGGGAGGCGGAGATGAATCGTCTCCCGGCCGCACCTCCCGCCCGTTTTGCCTGCACCTTGCTGCTCGCCCGTCGGCTTTATCCGGAGGCGCCCAACCATCGTCTGAGCACGCTGGTTCGGTTGCATCAACTCCCCTCGGCCGCCCAGGCGCATCGCGCCATGGCCGACGCGGAAATGACCTATGAGGTCTGGCGCCAGATGGATCGCGACCTGCGCGCCCAATTCAGCACGCCAACATTGGACTTCGACCTCATGAGCAAGCTTCAGAAGGCACCGCGCACCCGCATTTCCACCGTGATCGAGAAATACAAATCATCCACCGGTCGATCCCTAAACGAGTCGCCGTAGGCCCGCGACAAAATGCAATGGGGTCAAACATTGATATTCTACATTCCGACCGAATTGAAAGAGCTTGAGGTGGGGCGCAACGTTTGGGCGGGAATTCACCTGTCCCTTAGCGCTCTGAACTGGGGATGCTGTTGGGGTGGGGCGACGTGTGAGATTTCAGATGCGTCTTGGCTGGTGCCCTGAGAGGAGTGGGCGACGACAGGGAGGTGATCTATCAGACCGACGAGGATCGACGACGGTTTCTCGGACGGGCGGCTGATTTGCCGGGCCGTTTCGGGACGGAGATTCACGCGCTTGTGCTGATGGGCAATCACGGGAGCCGAGCGGGTGGCCCGGCGGGTGAACGTCCTGCGGGAGTATCCGTGGCGTTCATGGCGGGTTACGGGGATGGGGGACGCGACGATGGCGGCCTTCATCCGTCGCCTGAAGGCAAAATGTCAATAATCAATGTTTGACCCTATTGCCTTTCCGAGCTCAATGCGGACAAGCAGCGCGGTTCTCTTTCTGCCGTGTGTTCCATCGCGACAACTCGGAGGTACGGCCGGATCGTAGATTCCTTGGGGCTTGTCGGTGACAAGGAGAGGAGTTTGCCGTTAGTTCAAGCCAACAAATGAATTCACTGGCTCGCCTTTCTCTGAACTGTCTCGCGGCGGTTCTGTCGCTGGTCCCCGTCGGCAACAGCATTGCGGCCGATGCGCCGTCGTTTGGGGTGCGGTTGGGCTGGCGGGCGGATCAGGTCGTCGTCATTCTGCATGTCGATGACGTGGGGATGTCCCGCTCGTCCAACCTGGGCGCCGTTGAGGCCGTCGAAAAAGGGGTGGCCACGTCCTGGGCCGTGATGATGCCCTGTCCCTGGGTGCCTGACATTGCGCGGTATCTCCGGGATCATCCGCAGGTCGACAGCGGCCTGCATCTCGCGCTCACCTCGGAATGGGCTCCTTACCGCTGGGGGCCGGTGGCGGGCAAAGCGCAGGTGCCCGGTTTGGTGGATCCGGAGGGTTGCCTCTGGAGAAGTGTCGCCGGCGTCGTGGCGAAGGCCAGTCCGGAGGAAATTGAGCGGGAGATCCGGGCCCAAGTGGATCGGGCGGAAACCCTGGGGATGCCCCTGACGCATCTCGACTCGCACATGGGCACCTTGTTTGCCCGGCCCGACTTCTTCGAGCGCTTCGCCAAAGTAGGCATGGAAAAACATATTCCGGTGCTCGCCGTCGGCGGTCACGCCACCTATACCAAGATCGAAAACCCCGAGGCCACCGGGGAGCTTCAGGTCTGGATTCCCAAGCTCTGGAATTCGAGATTACCGGTGCTGGATGATCTGCACACCGGATCGTACGGGTGGAAGCCGGCCGAGAAGACGGAGCGATTGCTGTCGCTGCTCCAGGAACTCAAGCCGGGCGTCACGGAAATCCTCTTTCACGCCTCCCGGCCAACGGAGGATTTTCCGGTAATCACCGGTTCCAGCGAGTCCCGTTTTGCGGACCTAAAGGCCCTGACCGATCCAAAGGTGCGCCAATTGATCCAGCAACGCGGCATCGTTCTCACCACCTGGAGGGAACTCATGGAACGTCGCCAGAAAGCCCAACCGATGGAGGCGAAGCCCTGAGCCTAACCATTAAATTCAACCACGAACGAACACGAATCAGCACCAATGGGGCGAGGTCAAAAGCCAAAATGCGCCGCCACTTTCTCCGGAGGAATCAATTCAAAGCCAACGACGAGCGTCAGTCCGCAAAACAAAACAGTCAGACGCTGCCCATCGAGATTCTTAACTTCCAGACCCTCCTTCTTTCCCTCTTTCACAATGTGAGAGCTGAGGGATTGGAGGATGGCTGTGCCGGCGGCGTGTAGCTTCTTGATTCGCCCCGCCTCCGCTCTGTAAATTCCTATGTCCATTTGCTGCATTTTTTAGGATGGGTCCAAAGACTGATGGAACAAGGTCGAATTGCCCGGCATCGCCGTGCCAGCCGGAACCATTACCAAAATTTTCCAACACCTGGCCTTCCTGAATCTTCCTAAATAAAGATTTCGCGATAGTTGACGAATGCTCATAAAACCCAATAAACACCGGCATTGTGTGAGGTTTTCACTGATTTATTCAAAAAGGCAATGGGGTCGAACATTGATTATTTGACATTTTGATTTCAAACGACGGGCCAACACCGCCAATTCCGTGCCTTCCTCAGCCTCACGCCAGAGAGGACGAATCCCCTGCGCCGCCGTCGCCTACTTCAACCATGGCACCTCCCGCACCACATCCGCCAATCGCCAACCGAGGTACCGCGTCTCCATCTTCCCGTCCCGTCCCCTGTCTTGGTGGTTGTCCCTTAGTACGAACGGGTGAAGCTCCGTCCCGAATCGCTCCGGCAACTCGGCCACCTGTCCGAGAAACCGACGTCGATCCTCGTCTGTCCGATAAATCCCCTCCCCGCCGTTGCCCCGGCTCATGACATGATACCAGCCATTACGCATATGAATTCTCAATCGTCGCGCCACACCAACATCATTCCCCAATTTAGTCCAACTGTCGAATGTCCATGTTTGACTCCAATGCCTTTTCCGCCGGAGGCCCGCAGGTAAGCTGCCTCCGACGAGGCACGCCTTTCGAGCCCTTCTTTCCTCCTCCGTCGTTGCGTTCTTTGCGCCTTTGCGTGAAACCCGTCTTCATTACGTGGCGTACCCAACGGGGTTCACGTAACGGCGCAAAGAACGCAAAGGAGGACAAATCACCGATTGCTTGGGGCCTTCCTCTCCGCGTGAGCCTTCCGGCCAGCAGATGAATTTTGTCGCACACCCAGGTTGGTGAGCCGCAGACCTGCCGCGACCGCGCTTCCTTTTGACTCCGCCACCCGGGGCGGGAGATTGGCGCCCGTGATTCCCCTTTTGCAAAAAGGTCGTGTGTTGGCCTGTGTCCTGGCCGGGCTGTCCATCGGTCCATCGGGAGGCCTGGCCGAAACTCCCCAGCCCCAGATCGGCCGGCTGCGGAGCAGTCCCGTTTTGCAACACCTGGTCCCCAACCCCGCCGGCGTCGCCGCACGCACTGGTCCGGAGCAGACGCTCGCCCAGATGTATGTGCCGCCCGGATTCCGTGTCGACCTGGTCGCCGGTGAACCTGAGGTCGAACAACCGGTGGCCTTCGCCTTTGATGAGCGCGGGCGACTGTGGATCGCCGAGGCCTTCAGTTATCCCACGAAGCGACCGGCCGGCCAGGGGATGGATCGCTTGATCATTCTGGAGGACACCGATGGCGACGGCCGCTTTGAGACCCGCAAGGTGTTCGCGGAAGGATTGAATCTGATGAGCGGCTTCGAGTTGGGCTTTGGCGGCGTGTGGGTGGGCGCGGCGCCGGAACTCCTTTTCATCCCGGATCGCAATCACGATGACCATCCCGACGGACCCCCGGAAGTCCTGCTGGATGGCTTCGGATATCAGGACACCCATGAGTGTCTGAACAGCTTTCTATGGGGTCCGGACGGCTGGCTCTACGGCATCCAGGGCGTCTTCAATTTCGCCAGGATCGGCAAACCCGGCGCTCCCGATTCTGCACGCAAGGAACTGCGCGCCGGCGTCTGGAGATATCATCCAGTGCGGCATGAATTCGAGGTGTTCGCCGAGGGCGGGAGCAATCCATGGGGGTTGGATTTCGACGAGAACGGCGAATTGTTCATGACCCACTGCCGGAGCTATTGGGGTCGCGGCGGCACCACGCATGTGATGCAGAACGGGCATTTTTGGAATCAGGCCAACGCCAATCACGCGCCGTATATCATCGCGGATCCCCCGGCGGCATTACCCGAGTTCCGCAATTATCTGCTCGCCTCCGCCCGCTATGATCACGGCGCAGGCGGCGCAGGCGCCCAGGGCAGCGATGCCATCTACGGCGGCCATGCTCACGTCGGCACCATGATTTATCTGGGCGACAACTGGCCGGATCGTTACCGCGGCCACCTGTTCACCCACAACCTCCACGGACACCAGATCAATCAACAGGTCAATCGCCCGGAAGGTTCTGGTTACAACACCGTTCACGAAGGTCAGGATCACCTCTTCTGCACGGATCCCAAATACGTGGCCATCGATCTCCAATACGGACCCGACGGTGCGGTCTATATAATTGATTGGTACGATCAGCAGCATTGTCACAATCCGAATGCCGAGCGCTGGGAACGCACCAGTGGGCGGGTGTACCGCATGGAGTGGGAAGCGAACTGGCATCCGACCCGGGTCGATCTCGGTCGGATGTCCAACACGGAACTGGTGAACCTCCAGACGCACCGCAACCACTGGTATTCCCGCACCGCCCGACGGTTGTTGCAGGAACGGGCGACCACCGGTGGCGGAGTGGCCGCCATCGCGCCTCAACTTCAAGCACTGGCCACTGGTGAAGCCGAAACTTCGGTGCGGCTCAGGGCGTTGTGGACTCTCCACGGCATTGGCCAGACTTCACCCGAGATACTGTCCCAAGTACTGCGGGATCGCGACGCCCACGTCAGGGGTTGGGGCGTGCAATTGGCCGCGGAACGGGCCGCCACCATTGATCGCCTCTCCGCGGACTTCTTGCGCCTCGCCCAGCAGGATCCCTCGCCCGTCGTGCGCCGTTACCTCGCGTCGGCGATTCCACGGGTGGCCGACGCCACCGCCTGGGGCTTGATCGAGGCGCTGTCGCAACGGTCCGAGGATCGGGAGGATCGCAACCTGCCCATTCTCCTCTGGCAGGGACTCGGCCAGCGGATGCGACCCGCGAATCTCGCTCGTGCATTCGAAGTAGCCACCAAGACGCAGATTCCGCTGCTCGCCGATTGGATTCACTGGTTTGCCGCCACGATGGAAGGCAGCGGATTGGATCGGGTGACGGTGCTTCTGAGCCGGGCCGACGACGTTCAACGGCGCCGCCTGCTGGCCGGTGCCAATCTGGCGTTGGAAGGCCGCGCCAACGTTTCGATGCCTGCCGATTGGAAGCCCGTGGCGGCGACGCTGTATGCCAGTGCGGACGCGGAGATTGTCCGGGGCGCCGAGCGTCTCGGATCCGCCTTGGGCGATGACTCCATGCGCCCCAGGCTGCGCGCCACGCTCCAGAATCGTGACGCGGCGGCGGAGGCGCGAGCCCACGCATTCAACGTGCTGGGGCGGGCAGCCGATCGGGAGTCGTTGCCGGTGTTCCTCGCCCTGCTGGCCGAACCCGGATTCGCCGCCCGCGTCCTGCCCCTGCTCGCCCGCTTCGACACCCCCGCGGTGTCCGCCGCCCTGATCTCCCGGTTCAGTTCGCTTCCGATCGCCGAACAGAGCACCGCCCTGAACACGCTGACGTCCCGCGTCTCTTTTGCGAACGCACTGCTCGACGCCGTGGCCGGCGGGACGATTCCGCGCGACCGGCTTAATGCTTTGCACGTCCGGCAATTGAGCCAACTAAAGCACCCCGAAGTGGACCGCCGTGTCGCCGCTGTCTGGGGCAGGATCAATGCCAGCCCCGCCGATCAGGCGAACCAAATCGTCAAACTGTTGAAAACCTTCGATGAAGCGCCGCTCTGGGCCTTCGACGGCACCGCGGGTCGGGCTCACTTCGTGAAGCTCTGCGCGTCCTGCCACGTCCACGGCCGCGACGGCACCCGCCTCGGTCCCGAACTGACGGGAACCGGCCGTAATGGCATCCGCTATTTCGTGGAAAACATCATCGACCCGAACTCCGTGATCGGAACGGATTTCCAGATGACCACGATCGAGACACGTCAGGGCGAGGTCCATCTGGGCATTCTCGTCTCCGAGACACCGACGTCGGTGACTCTGCGAACCGCGACCGAACAGCGGACCGTGGCCAAGGCGGACGTCGCCAAGCGCGAACTCAGCGACAAATCGATGATGCCCGAGGGTCTGCTCAGCACCCTGAATGAGCGCGAGCAGATCGAGTTGTTGAAGTTCCTGACTTCGAACTGAGCGGTTCGCTCCGTTAACACTCCAGCGACACTTTCAGAAAATGAACCGCGGATGGCGCGGATGACGCAGATACGAAACCCCACTTTTCGAGTCTATCCGCGTCATCCGCGTCATCCGCGGTCAAAATTCTTCGGAAGTGTCCCGGTTGTTTTAACCTTGGAATCGCCGGCCCAGGACGATGGCGTTGTGGCCACCGAAACCGAACGAGTTGTTCGCGAACACGTCGAACTTCCGCTCCCGGGCGGTGTGCGCCGTGTAGTCCAGATCGCACTGCGAATCCGGGTGATCCAGATTGATCGTCGGCGGGATCACCTGCGCTTCGACCGCCTTGCAACAGATCAGCATTTCAATCGCGCCGGCCGCACCCAGCATGTGGCCGGTGGCGCCCTTGGTGGAACTGATCGCCATCTTGCGGGCGTGATCGCCGAAGACGTTCTTCAGCATCTGCGATTCGCACACATCCCCAACCGGCGTGCTGGTCGCATGGCAATTGACGTAATCGATCCCGTCCGTGGCCAGGCCCGCGTGGCGCAGGGCCATCTTCATCGCCCGTCCGGCGCCCTCTCCCTCCGGATCCGGCGCGGTCATGTGGCTGGCGTCGCAGGTGTTTCCGTAGCCCACCACTTCACAATAAATCCGCGCCCCCCGCGCCCGGGCATGCTCCAACTCCTCCAGCACCACGACCGCCGCCCCCTCGCCCATCACAAATCCGTCCCGGTCCTGGTCGAACGGACGGCTCGCGTGTTTGGGATCCGCGTTGCGCGTCGACATCGCCCGCATCGCCGCAAAACCCGCCATGCCGAGCGGCACGATCGTCGCCTCCGTCCCGCCGGCGAACATGACCTTCGCGTCGCCGCGCTTGATCACCGCCCACGCTTCACCCAACGCGTGCGTCGCCGTCGCACAGGCGGAACAGGTGGCGAAATTGGGCCCTTTCAGACCGTTGTAGAGCGCGAAAAGTCCCGAAGCCATGTTCAGAATCAGCATCGGAATCATGAACGGACTCACCCGGCCCGGACCCTTGCTTAGCAAAATCTTGTGCTGCTCCTCCGTGGTGTACAAACCGCCGATGCCGGAGCCCAAAAACACCCCGATCTCCGTCGGATCCACCCGCGCGAGATCCAACTGGGAATCCTTCATCGCCCCCCAACCGGCATAGACTCCGAAGTGAGTGAACCGATCCGTCCGCCGGACTTCCTTGGCCGAGGGAAAGGCGGGTACGGGATCGAAGTTTTTCACCTCCGCCGCGATCTGACAATCGTATCCGCTGATATCGAAATTCTCGACCCGCGCAATCCCGCACTGGCCGGCGACGATATTGCGCCAGAGCGTGTCGGCATCCAATCCCAAGCTCGACGCACAGCCGAGTCCGGTCACCACCACGCGTCTGTCAGACCAATTACTTCCCATAATTGACGCCAATGAGGTTGGACGGGAGCCCGGTAAGCAAAGGTTTTTTCACCCCGGCAATCGAATCGAATCCTGGCCCACGTGCTCACGGCGAAATTGCGCCGGATCTCGAAGGAAGTCGTTTTCGGGCAATAATGTCCTCCACCATCGTGCCGCGCCGGTCACTCCCTCGGAAAGGGGTGTGAGACGGAAATCTTCTACGGAAGTCAAGTGAAGCGATTGGGCGACGCTTGGTG
>JAYTHD010000590.1:0-10917 GCA_043732975.1 Verrucomicrobiota bacterium | reverse complement strand
TGCTGGGGCTTGGGTCACCGCGCCAATTCCTGACGGTCCATGGCCTGATCATGGGACTGGCCGGGGGCAAATCCACCGCGGGTGCCTTGCTCGGTGGCTGGGCCGGAATAGAGATCGTCAAACGAAGACTCCAAATTCACACGCCCACCGGCGAATTCTTTGTCTATCCCCTCGCCGTCGGGATGGCCATCGGCCGCCTCGGCTGCTTTCTGTCGGGGTTGCCGGATCACACCCATGGGGTGGCCAGCACGCTGCCGTGGGCCGTGGACTTCGGTGATGGCGTGAGGCGTCATCCCACGCAGCTCTACGAGGTGGTTTATGTGCTTCTTCTGGCGGCGACCGTTCACCGTTTTGGAGGCGGCCGATCCGGAGGTTCAGCGGAATTATTTCAGCGCTTTCTGGCCGGCTATTTCCTGTTTCGAGTGGTCGTTGATTTCCTCAAACCAAGGGAAACGATTCTCCTGAACCTTGACGCCAATCAGATCATCAGCGCCCTCGCTGTGGTCGTGCTGACCTGGCCGCGAAACCGGCCCGACGCCCGGAAGAACTCCGGCTCGATGCCGGAACCGTTCTCCCGAGCGCAATCCTCCACCATTCCCACCTGACCATGGAAAACGATCCCACCCCCAATCCTCTCCCGCCAACCACCCCGCCGCCCGAAACGGTCACTCGCCCCACCGGCCCGCGCCGGCTCCTGACGTTCCTCATCGGCTTGCCGTTGGGATTTCTTGTCCATTTCGCCTCGCTGGTGGCGTTGGGAATCGGCCTGTTTTCTGCCCGGGGCTCCAATACCACCGCCATCGTCGCCGCGATGGTGCTCTGCGTCGTCTCCATCGCCGTGGCGATCCCGCTGTTGCGGCGACCGACCTTGGTGGGATTCGCCTTCGGAATTCTGATCGGAGTGGCGCTGACGGCCCTGCTCACTGCCCAATGCGCCATGACCGGCCGAGGCGCATGAAAATCGCGGTCCCACTGCCCGTGGCCGCGCTGGTCGCGCTTATGATCTCGGTTGGTCGATTGGTCCCCGCCGAACCACTTCCGCCGGTGATTTCGAGCGTTTCCGTCCACCAGAGTTTGCGGGAACACTTCGCTCCAGAACTCTTGCAGTTCGTTTACCGCTGGGACCCGGAAGATCGCCGCCCGGAGCCTGAGCGAAGGCAGGCCTTGGCCAAATTCATCTATGAAAGCTACGACAGTTCCGCGTGGATTCCGCAATCGGTCATCGATGCCTGCCAGGTCTATCCGTTCACGGCGGCCGCCATCGATGCGATCATCCGCGATCAAGTGGGACTGGTGCTTTGGCCGCAGAACCGACCGGCGCGGATCTTTGGCATGGCGCCGAATCCCCGGCCGGATCGGCCCCTCAGCTGGACACTGAATTGCCTGGCCTGCCACACGGCCGAGATCGATGGCGTCGCCTACTTCGGAGCGGGCAACAAGGCTTTGGATGAAATGGTCCTGGGAAAGGCGGCGGAAAAGCTCACGGATCTCCGCCAACGTTCGTCCGCCGAAATCGACCCGGCGGATCAAACCACCGCCGACCGTGCCCACGACATATTGCAACGGCATCATCATCCGGCCTTCGATCCGTTGACCCGCGGACGTTCGACGGCCTTCCCTGCCTCCCACGTCGAAATGCACCTGCGGGCGCATCATGGAGCCATGCCCAGCGCCGAAGCCGTCGGGCGGGGCGACGTCAAGACGCCACCGCTCTGGCACGCCGCCGCCAAGATGCCCTTTCAGCGCTGGTATTGCGACGGGAGCTTCGCGGGTGCCTTCCCACTCATGGCTTCCTCGATGGAACTCGCCCTGGATCAATCCTTCGACAAACTCGCCACCTCGGTACTGCCCACCATTCAGTCCGATTTCAAATCCGTCATCCAATTCCTCCGTCCCCCGCCCTACCCCCACACCATCGACACCGCGTTGGCGGCCCGTGGAAAGCGGCTATTTGAATCCGATAAAATCGGATGCGCCACCTGCCATGGCACCTACGACGGCCAGGGCAATGTGCAGTGGACCGGACTCCACGCCGACGTCGGCACCGACCCAGCGCGCCTGCGTCTCGTTTCGGCTGGATTCGTTGACGCCTTTGAACGGAGTCCGTTGTCAAAAGTCGGCCGACTGCATCCCAGCAAAGGCTACGCCGCCACACCCCTGACGGGAGTCTGGGCCAACTTTCCCTATCTGCACAACGGCAGCGTCCCCACCCTCCATCACCTGCTCGGGCCGGTGTCCGAAAGACCGCGCATGTTCAGTGTGCTGGCCGCCCGGCGGTTCGATCCCGTGAAGGTGGGTCAACCGCTGGCCAGTGACGGTGCCGCCAATGAATCGGGAGGCGAAGCCGAATGGCTGCGGGAACACGCCCACGACCGCGACTGGTTCTGCACCGGGCGTCCGGGCTGTGGCAACCAGGGCCACGACTTCTGGTCCCGGATCACGACCGACGACAACCGGCGCGCCTTGATTGAATATCTCAAAACGCTTTGAGTGGGGAGCCGCTTCGGAACACTGAATTTATCGGGATAATTCGCCTGTCCCTTGGCGTTTCCCCGATACCGCCAGGCAGGGCGCCGGGGTTCTGCGTTGACGCGGCCCTGGGTGAGAAGGGCTCCGAACCGCCTGTTCAGGGATCCAATTCACCAGTCCCTTGGTGCTACTTGTGTGTGGCGCAGGCATACTTGCTGTATGCCAGATCGTGCTGCGAATTAGAGGTGCATTGCTGTTCGACACGGAAGCTGGTAGCCTCTTCCGCGTCGCCGCTAAAAGGGCTGAATGATGAAGACGAGGACCCCAAAACACGTCGGTTTCACCTTAATTGAACTCTTGGTGGTGATTGCCACAATTGCAATTTTGGCCGGACTGCTACTGCCAGCGCTATCCGGAGCGCGCAGTCGAGTACTGGGCATTGCTTGTGTCAGCAATATGAAGCAATGCCAGATTGCCTGGAGCATGTATTTACATGATAACGAAGACAGGTTGGTTCGCAACGATCCTTACTGGACTGGGGGCGGGCCCGGTAATCCGGGAAACCTCTCTAGTTGGGCTGGAGCATCAGCCAACTACCTAAGCCCGTCGGGTGTGAACGATGCCATGCTAATGGGAACCAATCTGGACTCCCGGCCCGTTGGTACGCTCGGACTTTATATGGGGAGCTCCAAGGTATTCAAATGCCCCGCCGACCGTTCCATGAGCCTGATCAATAGTCAGCGAATTCCGCGTAAGCGGTCCTGCTCGATGAACGGATTCATGGCGACCAGCGCCGTAATTCGAGGTCTGGGTTCGCCCGTAGGATTCTTTGTACCCATTTTCAAAGTAAGTGATATCGCGCTGGTAGGTCGAGGGGATTTGCTCGTTTGGTCGGATATTCATGAAGACTTTATTGATTCGTGCGTAATGAACATTGTGTTTGATACTACTCCTCAAGACTATCATTACGAAGACACCCCAGGCTCCCGGCATAATCGGTCCTGCTCTATTTCTTTCACAGATGGACATGTTGAACTCCATCGATGGCTTGACCCGATTTCGATACCACCTGTCACCGGTGCACACCAATTCGTTCTCAGTACCGGGCCGAGTCGAGATTGGTTCTGGTTGCGCGAGCGGATGACACGCTCAATCGTTGACCAATGGTAATTGTCAAACAGGCTCTAAGTCGCAGGGAGCAGCGGCGCGGTGAGTTGTTCGTAGAGCTGGAAGAGGTATTCCACACGGGCGCGGTCGCTGGGGAACGGGTCTTTGCGGTAGCAACGGTCCACGGCGCGGTCGAGTTCGGTGTGGGCTTTGGCCAGCGCGGGCGGCATGGCCACGGGATCGTAGAGGTCGGCCAGCGTGGAGGCGACGCCCTTCGTCCGCACCGGCAAAAATCCGTGGCGTCCATCCCCACATTCGACGCGGAGGTTGAGGATGTTTTGGGCGAGTTCTTCGATGCGCGAAAGTTGGGCGTCCGTCACGTTTTCGGGCCAGGGGAAATTGTCACTTAATTCACCTGTTCCTTCGGGCGGTCGTTGGTGCGGCGCGACGCTTGAGAATTCAAGTGAGTGATTTTCCAGGAGCGTCGAAAAGACAAAGCCCTATCAGTTTTCCGCTCGCGGTTGCGTCCCCAATCTTGATCCAGTGGATGGCATTTGGATCGGTGGTCATAGATTCCTGAATTGGGCGCGGTGATCCTCCACGTTCGATGTCGCAGATTTCGGTAGACGATTTTGCCTGTCACCCCGATTTTTTCTCACGCGGAGGCGCGGGGATCGCGGAGGTTGGCGGATGGGATTCTCTTCGCGAACCCCGCGTCTCCGCGTGCGACTCTGGATTTCCAATGATGTAGGGCAGGCTCAAATCAGCGTGAATCCAAAACAAGCATTGAGGCGCTGGACCAAAGCCCGGCGTCGCGCCGTGCCGACACTGCCCCGGCGGCGGTGCAGCCGCTCTTTCTCCACCAGATACATCATTCGGCCTCGACCTTCAGAGAGGAAGCCTTGGCGGTGCGACGTTCAATCCGGTTGTCGGTCTGGGTGTAGAGATGGCGCAACGAGCCGGGTGGAAACGATACAGCCGAGAGGGACTTCTCCTCCGCGTCCAGAATGCGCAAGCCGGCCCGGACGACTTCACTGGAGTTATTGTAACGCCCGCTGCCAACCAGGCGCGCGATCAGTTCCTCAAAATGCTTGGTCAGCGCAATGTTCATTGCGAGCACTTTCCGCATGAACCTACACCCAGCAAAAGAATTCTGTCGCCCACCCGTCCCCCGCATCCGCCCCTGTTCAACCTTGGAGTCCGCGCTAGGATCCCGGCGTGAAGTTGTTTCGTGCCGTCCTGGTCCTGTGCAGTGTGTTCGCGGTCACCGCCGCCGAGCGCACCTTTGATTTCTCTGAATTGAAGACCGGCTCCCTGCCGCCGGGGTGGAAGGGATTTGTCGCCGGAATGCCCGGAAAACCCGGGGACTGGCAGATCATCCAGGACGAGGCACCCACGGCGTTCACGCCACTGATCCCGGGAGCCGTCAAGACCTCGCGCCGGGCGGTGCTGGCACAACTTTCCCGGGAGGAAGTCGATGAGCGGTTTCCCGTGCTGGCCTTCGAGGGCGAGCGGTACGGCGATTTCACCGCCCGCCTCCGGATCAAGCTGGTCGATGGCAAACTGGAACAGATGGCCGGCCTCGCCTTTCGCATTTCCGATCCAGGCAATTTCTACGTCGTGCGTGCCAGCGGCTTGGGCCGCAATCTTCGGTTTTACAAATTCGTCAACGGCCAACGTAGCGCGCCGATCGGGCCGGAACTTCCCCTCGAAGGAAATCATTGGTATGAACTCGGCGTGAAGGTGGATGCCAATCGGATCCAGGTCTCGCTGGATGGCAAAAACGTCATGCCGGAATTGACCGACAATTCCCATCTCTCCGGTCAGATTGGTTTTTTTACCAAATCCGATTCGGTCTCCTACTTCGGTGATTTGAGTCTCACCTACAAACCGCTCGAAACGCTGGCCAGTTCCCTGGTACGCGAAACCCTGGAAAAACAGCCGCGACTGCTCGACGTCCAGGTACTGGGCAAGACGACCGAGCGAAACGAACTCCATGTGATGGGCGCCAAGGATCCCAAGGTTCTCGGCCGG
Organism: Verrucomicrobiota bacterium; assembly: GCA_043732975.1. Lineage (GTDB taxonomy): Bacteria > Verrucomicrobiota > Verrucomicrobiia > Limisphaerales > UBA9464 > CANIZL01. The sequence goes on along the minus strand of JAYTHD010000590.1, from coordinate 5,307 downwards.
GCCGCCACCGAGTCCGAGCTGAAAACCTTCGCCGAGAGCCGCCCGTATTGCAGCCGCGGTATTGGCACGAATGTCGTCACCCAGCCCCTGTTCGACCGCAATGGCGACACCATTGGCGTGGCGCGGTTTTCCATGAAGCCGTTTCCAGGTCAATTGGAAGACGCGCTGGTCACCAAGACCATCCCCTGGGTGCAGGCGATGAACAAGCGGATCGCGGCCTCGAAGGACCTGACGGAATAGCCCCAACGGCACCGGTAACGGCCTCACGGCTTGCCGGATCGCATGTCCGCAGGTGAAGCCGTGGCCGGCGTTGAATTCCGCGGTCCTGACTTTTCCTGAGCCTGCAAAACTTCCGCGTAGATTTTCCGGGCCAGCAGACTGAGCCGCAGATTTTGACTCGCCTCCTCCTCGTTCACGTAACCCTGATCCACGGCGATCTGCGCCCAGTGAAAGGCGGCGGGCAGGTCTCCTTTGCGCAATTGCAGATCCAACAATTGCGCAAAGGCCCGGCGCGCCAGTCCGCGCACGGCCGTGATATTGGTGGAGCCAAAGGCGGGATTGGCGTCCAGGGCCGCCTGGGTCATGCCCATGAATTCCGCGTCGCGCCCCCAGTTCCAGAGTAATTCCGCATAACGAAACCGGTGGCTCCGTTGATTCTCGGGATCTTTGGCGATCGCTGCCCGGTAGACCGCGTCGGCGTCCCCCGGCGGCGGCACGTAGAAGGCTGAGGTCAACGCTCGATGCTGGCGGACTGTCATCACACTCAGCTGACGCAAAAGCACCGGGTTTTGCAAGGCGCCGTCACCCTCGAAGCCGTGGAGTTTCAGGACCCGCGCGTATTCGCCGTCAGTCGCCGTGTCGGTCCCCGCCAACTCCGCCAGCAGCAGCAGCGGCGCGCGAGCCGACGGGTCCAGTTCCAGCCAGCGATAGGCCACTGACCGAAGGAGCACGAGATCATAGATTTCATGTCTCCGGACAAATCGGACCAAGGCCGCGCAATCCTCCGCCGTCAGGGGATGTGTCGGCAGCCATTTTCCCAGCAGGGTCCGCGGCCGCGCCGACCCCAGTTCGCTCGCCTGCACATGCGCGATCGCCTGGCCCCGCAGGAAAAAGCCCTCCTGGGCCGTGTACTCCAGGCGCGGATAAAAATCGCTGTGCACCGGCGTGCCCGGTCCCGGGAGATGCCGGGCGTCTCCCATCGGAATCAATTCCATTCCCAGCAACGTCACCCAACGATCCATCCCGATCCGCTGCAGGCTGGCCGCCACGCCCGGATCCGCGAAACGCGCCGCCGCGGCCTCCAGATCGACGCTAAACGGTTCCACCGAGCCCACGAGCACGCGATCGCCGGAGCTGGTCACCCAGACGCCCAGATGAGGGAAGACGGAACTGAGCGTGCCCACGACCATGTTGAAGGTCTCATCCGTGGTTTCATACACCTGCAGCCACTGCACCATCAGCCCGCCCGGAGCGAGACGCGTACGGCAATCCTCGTAGAATTCCCGACTGAACACCCCGGCGACTCCGGCCATCCACGGATTCGACGGCTCCGCCAGTATAACGCCATACTGCGAATCCCCGCCCTTCAGGTAGGTCTTCGCATCCTCAATGAAGAGGCGCGTCCGGGCATTGGTCAGCGACCCGTTGTTGAAGGGCGCGAAGTGCCTTTTCGACGCGGTAATCACCTCCTGGGAAATTTCCACGACATCCACACCGGCCATTCCCGGATGCTGCAACAAGGCGCCCACGGTGGCACCGCTGCCCGCACCCACCACCAGGGCGTTGGTGGTGGACGGCCGCAGCAACATCGGAATATGCCCGAGGAGCAATTGGGTCGACATGTCCACCTTGCTGCTGGCATCGGTCTTGCCGTTCACCTTCAGACTGTAGGACAGTTCATCGCCGATCCGCCGCGCCACGACGTCCACGGTCGCGCCCGGGCCATCGGCATGGTAACGCAGGTCCACGGACCGCACCTGCTCCCGGAAGTCCGCCAGGGTCATGGCGGGATCGGCCACCCGCCAAAGCCCCATCGAAAAGGAGCGTTGCCAGCGCGGTTCCACGAGCAATCCCACCGTCCAGGCCAGCGCCAGCGCCAGCACCGGTTCCAGCCAGACGCGCCAGCGCTGCCGGTAGTTGCGTCCCAGGATGAGGCACGCCACCAGCGCATTGAGCGCAATGCCCAGGGCAAATGTTCGCGCCAATCCAAAGACCGGTAACAAAACGAGCCCCGTCAACGCCGCCCCGAGCACGGTCCCCAGGGTGTTCACGGCAAAGACCCGGCCCACCGAACTGCCGCTCCGTGCCACCTCCGAAGTCGCCACCCGACTCACCAGCGGCAGGGTCGTGCCCAGACAAACCGCCGGCAGGAACATCACCACAAAACACGCGAACCCCTGCAGTACTTCATAGACCGGATACGCCGAGGGCACCCGTGCGACACAGCCGGAGAGTTTGGCAAACCAGAACGGCAACTGGTCGTAGAAACACATGGACACCAGCAGGGTCCCGGCGAGGGCCAACTCCGCCCAGGCGAAGGCCGTCAGCGTGTGTCGTTGCACGCGCCACCGGTATACCAGCCAGCCACCCACCGCGATGCCCGAGATGAACGTCAGCAACATCAAGGAATACGCATGCGTGCTCGATCCAATCGCCAACGCGAGCAGCCGGGTCCACGCCACCTCATAAAGCATGGCGACAAATCCCGAGAGGCCGATGCCCACCAGCGCCAGCCGCAATTCCTGCCGCGAGAAGACTTCGACCCTTTCTCCCGCCACCGGTTTTTCTACGGGCCCGGGCTCATCCGACTCGGTCAGGTGACTGGCCAGCAGGGTTCCCGCACCGATGGTCAAACTCATCGCCGCGCCGGCGAGGACGACCGCCTCCAATCCCCACGCGGGAATCCACCACCAGTCCGCCAGGATCACTCCCAGAACGGCGCCCGTGCTATTGATCGCGTACAGCGCCGCCACCTTGCCGCGCAATTCCGCCAGCGATCGCGTCACGTAACGCGTCAGTGCGGGGAGGGTGGCGCCCATCAACACCGTCGGCGGCAGGATGGCCAGGCCCGCAAAAAGAAACGTCACCGGCAGCAGACCCGGCCCGGTCCAGCCGATCACCCGCACCACGGCCAGGTAAGTGGCGTGGACCATTTCGTAATAGCGCGGAAAAACCAGCGCATAGAGGCCGATGAGCAGTTCGAGAATCGCGTAAAACCGCAAGGGCCGCGTCACGCGATCGACCCGCGCTCCCAACCAGGCATTGCCCGCCGCCAGCCCGCCCATGAACGCCACCAGAACCACCACCACGGCGTAACCAGTGTGCCCCAGAAACAGGGCCAGATACCGGGTCCAGACCACCTGATAGAGCAAGCCCGCCAGCCCCGAGATGAAAAAGGATCCCAGGATCAAACCAAAGACGATGCGTGAAGTGCGGAGCATAGATGCGTTGCGGTAACGGGAGGGAAACTGAGGGATGAAACGTAATCCGCGAGGATTTCCCGCCCGGGCGGATCCCACAGAATCTGCCGTCCACCCTTGGCCAGGTGGCTTCTTCCGCTATTTAATGCCGCCATACGCTGCCATGCAGGATCGAATCACCTCGCTTCTCGACACCGCCCGGCCCGGGTGGTCCCTGCCCCAGGATTTTTATTCGGCCCCGGATGTTTACGCGGCGGACCTCGCGCAGATTTGGCGCCGGGGCTGGCTGTTCGCCGGGCACGCCTGCGAGATTCCGCACGTGGGCGACTACTTCACGCTGGCGCTCGACACCGATTCCCTCCTCGTCATCCGTAGCGGCGCCAACACGTTTCACGCCCTCCACAATGTTTGCCGTCACCGGGGCAGCCAGATCTGTGACGGGACTTCGGGCCACGTCGGGCGCCTGGTCTGTCCGTACCATCAGTGGGCCTACGGACTCGACGGCTCCCTGCTGGCGTGTCGCGGCATGGACGAGGATCTTGATCGCCGCCAGTTCGCGCTCAAATCCGTTCACCTCGCTGAAGTGGAGGGCCTGCTGTTCATTTCTCTGGCCGAACAACCCAGCGCCTTCGACGCCGTGCGCGCCACGTGGACGGCCTTGCTAAAGCCCCAGGGCTTTCCGCGAGCCCGGGTGGCCCGCACCGCCGATTATCTGGTCAAAGCCAACTGGAAGATCGTCTGGGAAAACAACCGGGAATGTTACCACTGCAATCAGAATCATCCGCAGTACATCCGGGCCAACTTCGATCATTACAACGCCGACGACACCACCCCGGCGATCCGCGCACAGATCCAGGCGGCGGTGGCGGCCGGCGAACAAAAATGGGCGTCGGCCGGACTCGCCGCCACCCACACGCAGACCGGCATGACCGTCTTTCCCGACGCCGCCAACAACATCTGGTATTCCGGAAACCGGACGCCGCTGATCGACGGCTACCAGAGTGAGACCATGGACGGTCGGCCAGTGGCGCCCTTGATGGGGGACTATCCGGATGGCGACGTGGGGACATTGCGACTGCGTTCGTTGCCGAATTTCTGGAACCACTCGAGTTGCGATCACAGCGTCAGCACGCGCCTCCTGCCGGTCGGTCCCCAACTCACGGCGATCCGGGTATGGTGGCTGGTGGATGAAAAGGCGATCGAAGGGCGCGACTACGATCCCGCCCGGCTGATGCCTTTCTGGCAGCTCACCTCGGAACAGGACTGGGTCATCTGCGAACGTCAGCAACGCGGAATTAAATCCAGTGCCTACGTCCCCGGACCCTATTCGAAACACAAAGAATACAACGTCGACAGCTTCGTCCGCTGGTATTTGCAATCGCTGTCCCCATCCCACTCCAACTCCCACTCCAAAGTTTGAGGTCATGACATCCCTTCCCGCCGAATCTCAATGCACGCCCACTCCCGGAACCGTGCCGGATGCGGAGACGGTCATCATCGGTGGTGGCGCCGTGGGCTGCGGCGTGGCGTATGCGCTCGCGCGGGCTGGCTTCCGGGACCTGCTGCTTCTCGAACGCGACGTGGATGTCGGCCGCGTGACCACTTCCCAGGGCGCGGGCCTGTGCGGCCAGGCCCGGGACACAGTGGAGCGCATCCGCCTCGCGCAGCATTCGGTGGCCACCTTTCGTGAATTGCAACAGGACCCCGAGGTCACGCCAGACTGGCATGAAGTGGGCTCCCTGCGCATCGCCCTCAGTGAACGGCGTCGCGTCGAATTTCAAGGCCTCAAGCGGGCCGCCGATGCCGCCGGACTGGCCGCGGATTTCATCAGCCACGCCGAAGCGGCCCGGCGCTGGCCCTTGATGAATTTCAAGAACGCCACCGCCGT
>JAYTHD010000589.1:0-19046 GCA_043732975.1 Verrucomicrobiota bacterium | reverse complement strand
CCAAAGTCCCCCGCCCTCGGTCAATTGCACTATTGCGTACAAAAATGTGGCCAAACTCACCTGCTTGATGCGGTGATCATCCACCAATCCCAATTTGGACAGCAGCAGGTTGAGATAGTGACCTTCTGGATCAAAGTGAATCGCGGCCACCGCGTGCCGCAGCACCGCCTCGACGTCCCGGTGCAGAAACATCAGCACGCTCACACTGAACGCCAGCATGACCGAACCCTTGGCAAATTTGAACAACGCGATCACCCGCAGTCCGGGATGGCGGGCTGTCTCCGGGGCGGGTTTGCCGGTGCGAACCGGAACCTCAGTGCTTGAAATGGTGGGTTTGATTTTGAAAGAAAGGAACGTTTTGGTGTCCAACTGTTCAATAAAGACGTGCCGGCGCAGGCAACCCTTCGGCCGCATGTGCACCTCGAACGCCGCCGCGCTCGCTCAATAAGTGCCTGATGGTTGGATTCACGTCAGGATGTCGTGGAGCACCTGGCCGTGCACATCGGTGAGCCGGCGGTTCACGCCGTTGTGGTAATAGGTCAACCTTTCGTGATCCAGACCGAGCAGATGGAGGATCGTGGCGTGGAAGTCCGGAATGATGACTTTATTCTCGCCCACGAAATAACCCAGTTCATCGCTCTGGCCGTAGTGATATCCGGGCCGCACCCCCGCGCCCGCCAGGAAGCAGGTGAAGGCGGTCGGGTGATGATCCCGGCCCGGGGCATTCAACCCCTGCGTCACCGGACTGCGACCGAACTCGGTCGACCAGACGAACAAGGTGTCTTCAAAAAGCCCGCGTTGCTTCAAGTCCTGAATGAGGGCCGCGACCGGCTGATCCATCGTCGCCGCCTGGGTGTCGTGGTTTTCCTTGAGATTCTCGTGACCATCCCAGTTGATCCGCGGACTGCCAAAGGCGCCGCCATTGATGATCTGGACGAACCGCACCCCCCGCTCAAGCAACCGCCGCGCCAGCAGGCAATTCCGGGCGAACCCCTTGTTGGCTTCCCCACCCACGCCGTAGAGCGCCCGGGTCGACTCGGTTTCCCCGTCCAGATTTGCCGCCTCCGGAATGCTCGCCTGCATCCGGGCGGCCAGCTCGTAACTCCGCAGGCGCGCCCCAAACGCCGTGTCCCCCGCATGTGACTCGGCAAAATCGCGGTTCATCCCCGCCAGCAACCGCAGATCCACCTCCCGCTCGCCAGCGGTGACCGAGGACGGCGTGCGCAAATCGACAATCGGTTCCGCGGACTGCGTGCGAAAAGGAACCCCTTGATGGTTGGCCGGCAGAAAGCCGGAAGCCCAGTTGATCGAACCACCGGCGGGAAATCCGCGCGGGTCGGGCAGCACGACAAACACCGGGAGATTTTCATTTTCCGTACCCAACCCATAACTGAGCCACGCCCCCATGGCCGGAAACCCATTCAGGGTAAAGCCGCTGTTCATCTGAAACGTCGCCGGCGTGTGATTATTGCTCTTTGCAAACATCGAGTGGATGAAACAAAGGTCATCCACACAGCCGGCCAGGTGCGGCAGAAGACTGCTCACCCAGGATCCGCTCCGCCCGTGTTGCCGGAACGGGTAGACGCTCTTCATGAGCTTTCCGGGCTGACCAAAAAAGCCAAGGTTCTCACCCTTTCCCTCCAACGATTTCCCGTGCATCCGCTCCAGCTCGGGCTTGAAATCGAAGGTGTCCAAATGACTGACACCGCCACAGCAGAACACCTGCACCACGCGCTTCGCCTTCGGGGCAAAGTGCGGCAGCAACGCGGACGATCTCGTCATCGCCCCGGCCCCGGCCCCGATCCCCGCTGCCCGCCCCTGGTCGCGGTGGAGCAACCACGCCAGCGCCACGCCACCCAATCCGTGGGCCGAATTGGAGAGAAAACTTCGCCGCGACAACAACGGCGGGGTTGAGAATTCTGTCGTCATGTTTTTCTAGGGCGCGTAGACAAATTCCGTGGAATTCAGCAACGCCCAGCAGACGGGCCGGACCCCGCGTTCCTTCACCGTCGCGTCCACCCGCTGCCATTCGGCCGCCGACGGCACCCGCCCCAACGTGAGTCGATAGGCCTCCCGCACCGCCGCCACAGGATCTCCCTGCGCCCGACTCATCGCCCGGTCGGCCAGGTGCCCGGACTGGCGCTGGACGAAAGAACTGTTCATCAAACCCAGTGCCTGCAGCGGCGTGGTGGTCACATTCCGACGCGGCGTCTTCACCGAAGGATCCGGACAGTCGAAGGCATCGAGCAGCGGCTCCTTGCCAGAATTAATGTTCATCCGGTACACCGTGCGCCGATTGAATTCCGCGTCGCCCTTATCAAACGGATGGTAGAACGTCGCGTTGAAATCCGTGGTGGTGAAGGGTCGAAAACTCGGGCCACCCAGCTGAAGATTGATCTGCCCGCTGACACTCAGAATCGCATCGCGCAACACTTCCGCCTCCAGTCGGCGCGGACTGTAACGCCACCAGAACTGGTTGTCCGCATCCTTCGCCAGCGCGGAAGCCTGCGGCCAGGAGGAGCGGCGGTACGTGTCGGAATTCATAATCAACCGATGCAACGCCTTGACGCTCCAACCGGATTCCACCAGGCGGGACGCCAGCCAGTCCAACAGTTCCGGATGGGTCGGCCGGGCGCCGTTGATTCCGAAATCACTCGGCGTGGCCACCAGTCCCTGCCCAAAATGCCATTGCCAGACCCGGTTGGCCATCACCCGCGCCGGCAGCGGATTCCGCGGATCCGCGAGCCACACCGCAAAATGCCGGCGACGTTGCGCCTCGGGTGCGTCCGCCGCCAATCCAAAGTCCGAAGGAACCCCCGCCACCACCGACAGCCCGGACGGACGGACCACGTCCCCCGGTGACTTCACGTCCCCGCGGAGCAACACCCGCGTCGGAGGCGGTTCAACCCGCGTGCCAGCATATGCGATCGACTGTGGTTTCTGCCAGGCGGCTGCGGATTCCCTCGCCTGCTTCACTGCCGCCAGCGCGGTCTCGCGTTCCTGCCGTTCTTCCGGCGTCAGGCGGGCGAGGATTTCCTCCTGGGGAACTGTGAACCCTCCGGCGCGAAACGAGGCCGCAATTTCCGCGTCCGATAAGGCTCGGTCGTAAAGCGCCGACTGCCGAATCGCCCCCGTGAGCCACGGACGCCCCCCGCCCCGGTGCCGCATCCCCAGCAGGAGATGGGCGTCGCCGGTCTTGAAAATCTGGAGCGGCGACGCCGGCGTGTAGGGCTTGCCGTAGGGCTCCCCATTGCGATAGAGGGCGACGCTGTTGTCCGCCCGGTAGGCGATGGCGACGTGAACCACCTGCGCCGCGGTCGCCGTTTCCTCCGCTGCGTCCTGATCGTGCGTCCGTACAAATCCCTCGCTGCCGGCCGTCCATTTCCCCGCCTGCCGCTCGCCGAAGACAATGGCGTCAAAGTGGGAACCGTCCGTGCTCTCAATCGAAATGGCGGCGCCCCCGCCCTGGTGCAAATCCGCCAGCGAGACCCAGGCCTCCAGCGTCTTTTCGCGAATATCCCGGGGAATGGAATCCGTCTGAAAAAACGCACCGGCCTTGGGCAGCTGTAATTGGCCGCCGGCAATCCTCGCACCGTCCCGGGCCTTTCCCGGAAGCACCGAATTTGTGGTGCCATCAAACATCCACCGGGCATAGGCCGGCGGACCCGGCTCCTGCGGGGCCAGCGGCTGCGCCGCCAAGGCCCGTTGAAGGCCAGCCCTTTCAAGCCGGCTCACCGTTTCCTGGACCTCGGCCGCCCGGCGCGACGACTCCGCCGCCCGGGCCTCACGGGCCTGGGTCTCAGCGGCACTTTCCGTCGAACGCTCGCCATGCTTCACGCCGTCGAAAACCGACTTCACCCGATAATAATCCACCTGCGGAATCGGATCGAACTTGTGATCATGGCAGCGCGCACAATTGATGGTGAGTCCCAGAAAAGTCTGTCCGACGACACTCAACAGATCCTCCATCTCCTCCTCGCGGGTAATGGCGCGCTGGGTCGCATTCGCCTGGGCATTGCCCGCTTGATCATAAGGACCGGACACCAGCAGGCTGGCCCCCACAATGCCGGCGCGCGTCACCGGCTCCAGAACATCACCCGCCACCTGTTCCTGCATGAAACGATGGTACGGCTTGTCCTCGTTGAAGCTCTGAATGACGTAGTCCCGATACGGCCAGGCATTCTCCCGCAGGCGATCGTATTCAAAGCCGGTGCTTTCGGTATACCGGGCCACATCCAGCCAGTGGCGTCCCCAGCGTTCCCCATACTGCGGCAACGCCAGCAAGTGCTCCACCACTCGGGCAAAATGGGCCGGGGAAGGATCCACCGCGAACGCCGCCACTTCCTCCGGTGACGGCGGCAATCCGACCAAATCCAGGTAAACACGCCGCACCAATTCCCGGGGTTCGGCCGGTGGATTGGCGATCAAGCCCTTGGAATCAAGCCCGGCGCGGACAAAGGCGTCGATCCCATTCTCCGCCGGGACGCCGACCGGCACGGCCGGTCGCCGCAATGCCTGGAAAGCCCAGTGATTACGGGCGGCTTCCGCCGGCGCCGCCACCGCCACTGCCACCGCAGCGATGATGCCCGCACCGACAGCCACCACCCGCAGGTGGCGCACGGCCGTCACAATGAAGAATCGCGGAAGCACTGTAGGCCGGACATTGGCTCGAAGACGCGCCATGAAACGAATTTATGTTGGGCTTCGCGGATCCGGTGCTTCCCACCGCCGCTCATGGGGCGGTTTTGAAATTCAGGATGATGCCGTTGGTTTGCACCCGGGTCCGCGACGCGACGTGGTAGTCAAAAAGCAGGATGTTGGCGGCGCCTTCCGGGTGGCGGTTTCCGTGACGAAAGCCGAGGTCGTAGGTTCCATCGGGATTCTTACCCAACGAGCTGACCGCCGGATGATTCAATTCCAGCGAAACATCCACCGCCGCCAGGGTGTCGCTGGGCCGGGGCACCGAACTGATTTTCTCCGTTCGCGGACTGGTCACCGCGGGTGGAAAACTCACCAGGCTGTACTGGTTCATCGCGTAGCTGATCTTCCACGGATTCCCCGGCACTCCCGCCACATAGTTTTTGTATTGTCGATAGTGATTCTCCTGCAAACGCACCGGACACGGATAGATCAGGGAGGCGAAATCGCTGTTGGCGGTCAGCGTGCCCGCCTTGAAGGCCGACTGCTTCAGGTAGGGCTGTAGGAGGTAGTGGAAGTTATTGACGTCGGCCGAGTCATTGTTGGCGTTGTACCACCAGGCGTACGGCATCTGGTCCCGATTATCGTCCCCGTACATCGCCGTGGCGACGCCGATCTGCTTCAGGTTGCTGACACATTTGATCTTGGAAGCCTGCGCCTTGGAACGTGCCAGGGCCGGAAGCAACATGCCGGCGAGGATGGCAATGATCGCGATGACGACGAGCAACTCGATCAAAGTAAACGCTCCGGCAAAAGCCAGCCGACGGATTGGGGCGGAGCGATACGTTTTCATGTGTCTGGGAAACACTGTCGACGGTTCGCCTGCGTGGCAAGCACACCATTCGAAGCGCCTCCGTCACCGCGGCCCGGACTGGAGTTCGTTCCAATGAACAAAGCATTGGGGTCACACATTGATTATTGACATTCTCCGTCCCGATACGGTCCGGTAACCCGGCCACCCGCCCGAGAAATCGACCGCGATCGTCGTCGGTCCGATCGATCACCTCCCCGCCATTGCCCCGGCTCATCGCAGGATGCCAGCCATCACGCACTTGAATTGATCAATGTTTGACCCTTGGCCTCCTCATTATTGCAGCGGCAGCCCACCGACAAAATAAAAGCGAACTCGCCGTTCAGCCGAGTCCGCTTTTTGGACTTTGAGTGGATGCCGTGCGAGAGCTCGATTCAGCGACGCCGACGGATGAAGGCCATCGCAGCGAAGAGGCCGACAGCGAGGAGACTTATGCGGCTCGACTCTGGCACTGGCTGCAGCGTTACATGCCCGGCCGCCGGCGCCGTATCCGGCATCCAAGTCTGGCCGCCGTCGATCGAGAGTTCCGTGAAGACATCGAAGAAGCTGTCGATCCGGTAGAGACCGCCGCCGAAATCCGTGACCGAAGTTTGGCCGAGCGATGGCAGCGTGGGACTTTCACGAATCATCACCCCGGGTGGCAGCGTCCCGCCGGAAAGGTTCAGCGCGAGCATCTCCGTTTGAAAGGTGCCCGTGAGTTGCTCCAATCCAGCCCCATCGAAGCGATTGTGGACGACGGTCGTGGCGAGGCCGTTCGCCTGCATCGGTCCGTTTTGGACCGTGATCCCGTTTTGTTTTACTTCGAGTTGGGCATCGAGCGTCGAGAAAAAGGTCTCCAGTTGATCAGTACCTTGTCTCTGCTTGAGCTCATCCACGATCACCTTGTGCTGCGGAAGCGTCAGGATGAACTGAAGGGCGGGCCCGCCGAAGATGGCGTGGACGTCGGTGCCGAGGTAGATTCCGCCGAGAGGAGGGAGGTCCGGGATGGCGGTGATTAGTTGGGCCTGGGCGGTCGACGCGAACACGCCAATCCCGAGCGCGAGGGCCCACACATGTTTTGAATTGGTAGTTAGCATAGTAATTTCCTGGTTAGCATAGAGAACTGATAATTAGTGACATATGGTTTTTCGACGCTCTGCGGAAAGGGAGATTTGCTTTCGCGGATTCTTTTATTTGCCAGCAATTTGCGCCGCTGTAACCGGAGGGTCAAGGCGTTTTAAGGTTCCCGACCCCGTCTGCCAGAGGCGAGGAGTGGTCATCGGGAAAGCGGGAATCCGGTTCGGGAAAAGCTTCGCTTCGGGGATGCCCTTGGGGCACGTCGGCGCGTCCCGATCCTGATTGGCATCCATCGTTTATCACGTTTTCATAGTTGGGCGTCACGTCGTACCCCGTGGGGAAGGCTGGAGGCTCCAGGCCGGCGACTGGAGGTGGCGGACAAACCGGGGCGAAGGCAGTCGGACCACACCCGATTCGCAACCGGCCCAACCCTCAATGGACGGGCATTCTCGATTCCTGAATGAATTGAAGACGACGCCCGTCGACCCTAACCATTGGATCACATGCCTGCCGCAATCCCCGTCGGAGCTCTGCTGCAAGCCCTGAGAGGGGCGGCGGGAATGGCGTGCCTGATCGTCGCGAACAGTCTCCCCGCCGCGGATTCTCCCTCCGCAGCCGGTCTGGATTTTTTTGAAAAGCGGATCCGGCCGATTCTGGTGGATCATTGCTACAAGTGCCACGGCACGACCGGAAAACTCAAGGGCGGGCTGAATCTGGAGACGCGGGACGGCCTGCTGCGCGGTGGCGATACCGGCCCGGCGCTGGAACCGGGACGTCCGGACCAGAGCCGGTTGATCGAGGCCGTCCGGTACCGGAACCAGGATCTGCAGATGCCGCCGAAGAGCCCCTTGAGCGGCGAGCAAATTCAGGATCTCGAAAAATGGGTGGCCATGGGCGCGCCCGATCCGCGCACTCAGGCTGCCCAGGCACCTCCGAACAGGCGGGTCATCGATCTGGTGGAAGGGCGCAAATTCTGGGCCTTTCAACCCATGTCCCATCCGGTTCCGCCGGCCGTCGCCCGCAAGGATTGGGTTCAGTCGCCCATCGACGCGTTCCTCCTCGCCAAGCTCGAGGAAAAACATCTCGCTCCCGCGCCACCGGCGGATCGGCGGACATTGATTCGTCGCGCCACCTTTGATCTCACCGGTCTGCCACCGACTCCGGAGGCCGTCGAGGCGTTTCTGGCGGATGCCTCGCCCGGGGCCTTTGCCCGCGTGGTTGACCGGTTGCTCGCTTCTCCCCACTACGGCGAACGCTGGGGCCGGCACTGGCTCGACGTCGCCCGTTACGCCGATTCCAATGGGCTCGATGAAAACGTCGCCTTCGGCAATGCCTGGCGGTACCGCGACTACGTCATCAACGCCTTTTGCCGCAATAAGCCCTATGACCAGTTCGTGACCGAGCAACTGGCCGGCGACTTGTTGCCGGCCACCGACAATCTGGCCGTCAAGCACGAGCGTCTCACCGCGCTGGGATTCCTGACCATCGGTCCGAAGGTCCTGGCGGAACCGGACAAGGTGAAGTTGGAAATGGATTTGATCGACGAACAGATCGATACGCTGGGCCGGACATTTCTGGCCACCACGATCGGCTGTGCGCGTTGCCACGACCACAAGTTCGATCCCCTTCCCACCGACGATTACTACGCGCTGGCGGCGATCTTCAAGAGCACGCACACGATGGACGACCTGAAGACGCCAGCCACGTGGCACGAACCGGAGATCGCCCGACCCGAGGATAGGGAGGCCCGGGACGCCTTTCAGCAACGCCTGTCTGCCCAACGACTGGCCTTCACCAACCGGATGGCGGAGGCGAACCGCGTCCTGATGCTCACGCTGAACACCAACACGCTGCCGGCGAATCCCGAGAAATTCTATTCCACCAACACCGTGACCGAATTGGAGGCCTTTCGTGCGAACTTGAAAAAGACGGAAGGTGATGCCCCGGAAATGCCCACCACCATGGGAGTAAAGGATCGGGCCCAACTCCTGAAGGAGCTCCCCGTTCACCTTCGCGGCAGTCATCTCACGCTCGGACATCCGGTGCCCCGGGGCTTCCCGCAGGTAATGACCGATGCCCCTGCCCGTCCGACTTTCAATGAACAACAAAGCGGGCGTCTGGAATTGGCCCGCTGGCTGGTGAATCCGGAGCATCCACTCACGGCCCGCGTCCTGGTGAACCGGATCTGGCGCTGGCATTTCGGTCAGGGAATCGTGCCGAGCACGGACAACTTCGGTCTTCTGGGAAATCGTCCCTCGCATCCCGAGCTTCTGGATTGGCTGGCCCGCCGCTTCGTCGCCGGGGGCTGGGACATCAAGGCTATGCACCGCCTGATGATGCTCTCGAGCACTTATCAGATGTCGGTAGTTTCCGGCGCCGGACTTCACACCGCCGATCCCGAGAACCACCTGCTGCACTCCTTCCCGCTGCGCCGGTTGGACGCGGAGGAAATCCGCGACGCCCTCCTGGCGGTTTCCGCGGATCTCGACCGCCGCCTGGGCGGCAAGACCATTCCCTTGAAGAATCGCGAGTATGTCTTCAATCACACTTCGAAGGACGCGACGACCTACGATCTGCCCCGCCGTTCGGTCTACCTGCCGATCATTCGCAACCACCTGTACGACCTGTTCCAGCAATTCGATTTTCCGGATCCGGCGGTGCCGAATGGCAATCGCAGCGCCACGGTCGTCGCGCCCCAGGCCCTGTTGATGATGAACAGTGACCTGGTCCAACAGACGGCGGCTCATTGGGCGACGACCCTGTTGACCGACACTCGCGCAACGGATTCCCAGCGCCTGGGCCGGGCGTATCAGCAAGCCTACGGGCGGCCACCCAGCGCCCGGGAACGGCAGCGGGCGGAATCGTTCCTCCATTCCTTTGCCTCTGCGCTGAGCGACCATGACGCCGCTACCGCCCGACACGCAGCCTGGACGACCTTTTGCCAAAGTCTCCTGGCGGCCAACGAATTCATTTATCTCAAGTGAAAATCCGCATGGATGCCTCGGATTGGATCGCCGCCCACGGGCTGTCGCGTCGCCGGATGCTGCAAACTTCCGCCGTGGGATTTGGCTGGCTCGCGGCCTCGGCCCTGCTCGCGCAGTCCGGCGCAACGTCGGCAGCCGTCGATCCGCTCGCTCCCAAGCAGTCCCATTTTGCGCCGCGCGCCAAGCGCGTGATCTTTCTGTTCATGAAGGGAGGGCCTTCACAGGTCGACACCTTTGATCCCAAACCCCTGCTGGATCGCGATGACGGCAAGCCGTATCCCGGACAGAAACCGCGCGTCCAATTTGCCCCCACCTCGACGCTTTTGAAGTCGCCCTGGTCCTTCAAAAACCACGGCGAAAGCGGGCTGCCGGTCAGCGAACTGTTTCCTCACGTGGCGCAGTGTGTCGATGATCTCTGCATTCTGCGCTCCCTCCACGGCACCAACCCGGCCCACGGCGGCGCCCTGCTCAAGCTGCACACCGGCAGCGACAATTTCATCCGCCCCAGCATGGGCTCCTGGATCACCTACGGCCTGGGAACGGAGAACCAGAATCTACCCGGCTTCATCACCATCTGCCCCACCTTCGCCCACGGCGGCGTGAACAACTGGGGCGCGGCTTTCCTCCCGGCGGCCTATCAAGGCACACCGCTCGGCAACGCCACCGTCCCCGCCTCCCAGGCGACCGTGCAGCACATCCTCAATTCCCGGCTCACCCCCGCCCAGCAGCGCGCGCAACTCGACCTGATCGGCCAGATGAACCAGGATCATCTGAGCCTCACCGGTCCCAACCCCGCGCTGGAGGGACGGCTCAATTCCTTCGAACTGGCGTTCCGCATGCAGATGGCCATGCCGGATGCGCAGGACATCTCGTCGGAAACCGACGCCACCCGCAAACTCTACGGTCTCGATCACCCGGTGACCGAGAATTTTGGGCGACAATGCCTGCTGGCCCGCCGCTTTGCCGAACGCGGCGTGCGCTTCATCCAGGTCACGCACAGCGATGGCGAGGTCCAGTGGGATCAGCACGGCAACCTGCGGAAGGGACACGCCAAGAACGCGGCGGAGGTTGACCAACCCATCGCCGGCCTGCTGAAGGATTTGAAGTCGCGTGGCCTGCTCAAGGACACGCTGGTGGTTTGGGGCGGTGAATTCGGTCGCACCCCTGCCGCAGAAGGCGGACGCGACGGGCGTGATCACAATCCGGAAGGCTTCACCATGTGGCTCGCCGGTGCGGGCGTGAAGGCCGGCACCGCTTACGGCGCCACGGATGACTACGGCTGGTTCGCCACGGAAAACAAGATCCACCTGCACGACTTCCACGCCACCCTCCTGGCCTTGCTCGGACTCGACCACGAGAAGCTCACCTATCGTTATGCGGGACGGGATTTTCGCCTCACCGATGTCGAAGGTCACGTCGTCACCGACATCCTGAGTTGAGCTTGGAAACCCGAGGGGAGGAACCGCTGATGAACGCGGATTCACGCAGATAAAAACGGGGAATGAAGGTGACGCTAACCCTCCTGAGCATCATCCAGTGGGTGAAATGGGCTTGGCACTACAGCGACATTTCCACAGAATTTTGACCGCGGTCCAAACTAGGCCGCCTCCAGCGCCTGCAGCACGGCACCGGGTGTGACCGAGCGCATGATCGCCGAAATTTCCTCCGCGGTTCCCGCAATCGGACGTCCGTCATAACGGTAATAGTCCAGCCACCGATCCCCCACCGCCGTATTGGGAATGCGGATCCAATCCGGGCGATTCGGCTGGACCGGTGGGTTCAGAGTCGGGGTTTCGATCACGAATTGCCGGGGCACCCGCACCGCCGTGGCGAGGTGCATGAAGACGGTGTCCACACTGAGGAACTGCGGGGCGTGGGCCAGCAGGGCGGCCGCGTGACGCAGACTGGGCGTCGATGGAATGACCAGTCGGCCCGCCGCCAACTCCGACGCAAACACCCGGCCGAGGTGCTGATGCGCCGCCGCTTCCTCGGGGCCGCCAAAGAGCACGATGCGCGCGGAGGAACGACGACGGAACAGTTCCCGAAACAGCGCTTCGTAGTGCGCCAGGGGCCAGCGTCGGAGGGCCAGATTTTTGGTTCCGCCGGAGCCGACATGCACTCCCAGCCAGGAGCCCGAACATAATCCCAGCCGATCGCGAGTCTCGCTGGCCCACGCCTGCTCCGCGTCACTGAGCGTCAGCTCGTACGGATGCTCCGGGAGCACTCGCCGCAGGCCAACGGCGTCCAACAGGCGCAGGTTGTTCTCGATGCAATGAACGGAGTAATCCTGCGGCACCTCGTCGGTCACCAGCCAGGGATCCACTGCGTGGTGGTTTTCGTAACGATGACTGATCCGCCGCCGCGCCCCGATGAGGCGTGTGATCAATCTGTATTCCCGCCGTCCCTGCGGATGCAAGGTGAAGGAAAGATCGTATCTCCGTTGCCGCAAACCCCGCACGAAACGTAGGGACGCCATTCGGCTGGCCTGGAGAAAATCATGTCGCAAAACGGTCGTCACCTGGGGATTGCCCTCGAGAATTTGAGCAGCCCCCGGCCAGAGGACGAGCACATCCAGCGAGACGTCCGGGAGTTGGGCTCGCAACTCGTGCAGGATCGGTGTCGCCATCAGCGTATCGCCAATGCCCGCCAGGCTGATCACCAGAATGCGACGCGGCGTCGATGTGCTCATGGACGGCAGGGGACAACCAATGGTGTCCGCGATTCCAAAATTCGAATCGCTGTCATCCTGCGGAATCTGTCCCACGCGCGTTTCACGAAAACTTCGGGCGGACCTTCATCGACGCCACTGGACCGCCACGCCGGCCGTGCCGGTGCGTCCGATCGGCGTGAAGACAATTTCGTCCGGCAGCGACTGACGGAGACGTCGATCAAACGTCCGGCTCCGCGCCTGACCGGAAAGTATTTCGGTGAACCAGCGCCGGCCGACCCGGAATTGCAGCGCGAACTGGCGGACCACGACCCGGCCCCCGGGAGTCCATTTCAGGACAATCCGTTGTCCTCCGTTTTCGTACACACCCTGAAACTCCGGACGGGCCGGAGCCGCCTCACCGAGCCACGGTGACGCCGGCACCAGCGCCGGCTGGCTGAAAACCCGTTGCGACAGCAACGTGGCGATTCCCTGGCGATTGGACCGCAGGGCCGAGGCATTCCACAGCACCACCCCGCCCGCCTGTTTTTGCGATCGCGTCAGCTGAATCTGATGCTGGATCTCCGCACTGTTGCGATCCTGTCCGATCCGGGTGACATCGAGTCCCGGCCACAGATGACGACCGCGGATATTCTGCTCTGCCCACCACGGGAGCAACGCGGCGAAACTCTGTTCCGGGCGGTTGATCGGCCAGTAGAGCTGCGGCGCGAGGTAATCGACCCAACCGGAGTGCAGCCATTTCACGGCGTCCGACGCCAGGGTTTCATAGGCGTCCAATCCGCGAATTCCCGTCGGATGACCCGGCCGCCAGATGCCAAAGGGGCTGATCCCATATTTCACCCAAGGCTTCTGGCGGTGAATGATCTCGCCGAGGCGGCGGACAAATTCATCAACATTCGCTCGCCGCCAGACAGACCGATCCAGCGTGCCACCGGTAACCCGGTAGCGCTGATAAGACCGGTCATCGGGGAAGGGCTGGAGCGCCAGCGGGTAAGGATAGAAATAATCGTCCATGTGCAACGCGTCGATGTCGTAGCGCTGGACGATGTCCGCGATGACCCTGAGGGAGTACTCCCGCGCGGCGGGAATTCCCGGATCGAGCCAGATCTGGTCGCCGTAGCGAACGGTCCATTCCGGATGCTGGTTGATCACATGGGTCCGGCCCAGGGGGGAGCGGAAGCCCTCCGAGCGGGCCCGGAAAGGGTTCACCCAGGCATGCAACTCCAGCCCGCGAATGTGCGCCTCGCGCAGGGCGTACGCGAGGGGATCCCAATGGGGGGCGGGCGGCAACCCCTGACGGCCGGTGATCACCTCGGACCAGGGCTCCAGGGTGGATTCGTACAAGGCATCGCACTGCGGGCGCACCTGAAGAATCACCGCATTCAACCGCAGCTTCACGGCGACGTCCAACAACTCGCGCAATTGTTGTTGTTGCTGGGCGGCCGGTTGGCCTGGCTCTTTCGGCCAGTCGATATTGCCCTTGGTGGCCACCCACATGCCGCGAAATTCACGCATCAACGGGGGCGGCGCCGGAATGGGCGGAACGACGGGCGCCGGAGCCACCCGGCCCGCACTCAGGCAAGCGGCGCCCGCCAAATAAAACGCCAGGACGCTCCGGCTGATCCACCCGGCCAGCGATCGCCCAGCCGCGTGCTTCATTCAGTAAATGGTGTTCCCGCCAGGGGCCGGCGGCGAGCGTTGGATCAGCTCGATTTCATAACCTTCCGGGGCATCCACGAAGGCAAATCCTCCCGTACCCTCCGCTCGATAGGTCGGGCCGTCGCTGTACCGCAAGCCATGCTGTGCGAGGTGCTTCCCAAACTCCTCAAGGCTGGCGATTTCAAAGGCGAGATGGGTCAGGTCGGCCTGCACCTGGACCGGGCCGCTGTTGGGAAAGTGGCAGAGTTCGATGGTTTCCTCGCTTTCCGGCGCCTTGAGAAATACCAGTTCCGAACCGCGCGGGGATTTGTGCCGGCGGATTTCTTCGAGGCCGAGAATCTCCTTGTAGAATTTAACGGACCGTTCGAGGTCGTTCAACCGGTAACGGGTATGGAGCAGTTTCGTGACGCGCATCGCACCGGACGATAGGCGCTGGGGCAGGCTTGAACAGGCCCGATGCGGCAACGCGGGAGCGAAGCTCTCCCTGTCTCACTTTTGCGCCCGACGCGGCAGGCCTTAAGAGCAGGGGCGATATTTGGCTGCGAAATGAATTCTTCCGACCGCCCTTCCCGCCCGGTGAAACGTCTGTCCGCCCCAGCGGCCGATCCGTCCATTCCATCCACTCCAGCCCCGGGCCTCCGGCCGCGCCAGCCCTTTGTCCGTCGGGAGAACCGATTCCACCCCGATGGGGATGTCCGCGGCCCCGCCCGGCCGATTGGACCGGTACCCCGACCCGCCGCCCAGATGGCGCGGCGCAAACCGCGGACGGACGACGACGAAGAGGCACCGAAAGAATCGCGTTGGTTCAGCAAAGCGGAGCGGGATCGGCAGATGGCCCCGCCCAAACCGGTGGCGCCGTCCGAAATTTCCGCGGGCGTGATCTTGCGGGCGGATCGCGACCATCCCGCGGATCGCGTGCTGCGGGAGGAACTCCGCCGGGCCGTTGATCTGTCGCCGGACAACGCCGCGTGGTTGTCCCGCGCCGTTTTCAGCTACTACCGCTGGCGTGGCTGGCTGCCGACGCGAAGCCAGCCCACGAAGCCCATGTTGGTGGCGGACGTGCTGGAGGCGGCCCGACTGGCTGAGAAATTTGCCCAGAAACCCGGCTCTTTTCCGGCCGAAGAACTGGTCGCCCGGGTGGCTCCGGAATGGGTCTCGCGGGAATTGGAGATTTCCCCCGACCTCGCCCGCGCCTGGCAGCGGGAACCGACGCTTTGGCTGCGCTGTCGGCCGGGTCAGACCGAAAACGTCAACACTGAATTGCGCGATTGCGCCCCGGGCGTGCTGCCGGATTCGTTGCGGTACGCCGCCAGTCGCGACCTTTTTTCCACGGATCTGTTTCACGCCGGCGCCTTCGAGATTCAGGACATTGCCTCGCAGGCGGTCAGCGTTCTGGCCGCGCCGCAACCGGGCGAGACCTGGTGGGATGCCTGTGCCGGCGAAGGCGGCAAGACGCTGCATCTCGGCGCCTTGATGCAGGGAAAAGGCCTGGTGTGGGCGAGCGACCGGGCCGACTGGCGCCTGCAAAAACTGCGTATCCGGGCCGCCCGGGCGCAGTGTTTCAATCAACGGGCGGTGCGCTGGGATAATCCGAGCCGTCCGCCCACCAAGACCCGTTTCGACGGCGTACTGGTCGATGCCCCGTGCGTCGGCATCGGGACCTGGGGCCGCAATCCCCACTCCCGCTGGACGTCCACACCTCAGGACGTGGCGGAGTTGTCGGCGATACAGACGCAGCTCCTCAAAACTGCGGCGACGACGCTGAAGCCCGGGGGAAAGCTGGTGTATTCCGTCTGCAGCCTGACCCGCTCGGAGACGACGGCCGTTGCCGACGCATTTGGGGCGGCGCATCCCGATTTTGAAGCTCTGGAATTGCAAAATCCCTTCCTGCCCAAAACGCCGCCCAGGGCGCAACTCACGCTTTGGCCGCAGGACACCGGCGGGAACGGCATGTTCGTCGCCGCCTGGCGACGCCGATGAACCTCGCCGCGGCCATCCTGGCCGACGCGACTCGCGCAATTTGTGACGGCTTCCAACTGTCCACCCTGCCGGTCATCGGTCAATCTGGCGTCCAAAATGAGTTCGGTAAGTCGTGATCGCAGCCGGCCACGCCCGGCGGCCAGGGGCGACGCAGGGCCGTCGGTGCCGCGGATGATTTCCATCCGCGGGGCGCGGGAGCACAATCTGAAAAACATCTCCGTGGACCTGCCCCAGGGGAAGCTGGTGGTCGTCACCGGAGTCAGCGGCAGCGGCAAAAGCACGCTCGCCTTCGACGTGGTTTTTGCGGAAGGGCAGCGCCGGTTCCTCGACGCCATGAGCGCGTACGCACGGCAGTTCGTCGAGCAGCTTCCCCGCCCCGACGTCGACCTCATCTCCGGACTGCCACCGACCGTGAGCATTGAGCAGTCCACGTCCCGCGGGGGCGGCAAAAGCACGGTGGCCACCGTGACCGAGATCTACCATTTCGTCCGCCTGCTGTACGCCCGCGTGGGCATCCAGCACTGCCCGGACTGCGATCTGCCGGTTCAGCCGCAATCACGGGATGAAGTGCGGCGTTCCCTCGAGGCCGAAGTCCGGCGCCGGGGTCCGCTGCGGTTGTTGGCACCGATGATCCGCAACCGGAAAGGCTTTCACTCCGAAATCGGCACCTGGGCGTTGGAGCACGGTTACACCGAACTTCGTGCCGACGGAAAATTTCAGGAGGCATCGGCCAAATTTCGGCTCGACCGCTTTCAGGAACATGATGTGGAAGTGGTCGTGGGAGTTTTCGCGCCCGGAGCAAAATCAGCAACCGCCACGCACGCTGCCCTGGTCGACGCCGCCTTGGATTTGGGAAAAGGGGTCTTGTATGCCGTCGACGCCAAGGGGCAATCCACGGTCCATTCGACGGAGCGCGCGTGTCCCAAATGTTCCCGCTCGTTCGGACCGTTGGATCCGAAGAATTTTTCCTACAACTCAAGCCAGGGCTGGTGTCCCAAATGCCGTGGTTTCGGCGAGCTTTTTCATCTGCCCGAAGTCGAGCGGGGCGCCAATGCCGACGCTGTGGAAGAAAGTTGGTGGCGTTGGGCCAATGAACGCGAGGAATGTCCGGAATGTCACGGGGCCCGGTTGCGTCCGGAAGCCCGGGCCGTCCGCCTCGCACTCGGCTCCTCCAAGGGAACCACGCTGGATGAGCTGGCCCGTCTGCCGGTCGACGACGCCGTTAAAGTCTTCGCCAACGCGACCCTCTCCGGCCGGGCCGCGGAAATTGCCCGCGACATCCTGCCCGAGATCCACGAACGCTTGCGCTTCCTGGGCATCGTGGGGTTGGGCTATTTGCAATTGGGTCGCGGTCTCACCACGCTGAGTGGCGGGGAAGCCCAACGGATCCGTCTGGCGGCGCAGCTCGGATCCAATTTGAGCGGGGTGCTCTACGTATTGGATGAGCCCACCATCGGTCTGCATAACCGCGACAATGAACGACTGCTGGATGCACTGGAACGATTGAAGGCGCGTGGAAATTCGCTTCTCGTCGTCGAACACGATGAAGAGACCATGCGCCGTGCGGATCACGTAGTGGACCTGGGTCCCGAGGCGGGAGTGCGCGGTGGCGAGATCGTGGCGGCGGGAACTCTGGCGGAATTGCTCCAACATCCGGAGTCGCTGACCGGCCAAGGCCTGCGCGCCTTGGAAACAAAAAAATATCCCACCCGCGGCATCCGACGCCCGGTTCCGACGGGCCGAAAGCGCGGGACGCCGGAGGTCGCCTGGCTCGGCCTGGAGGACGTCGCCCGCAATAACCTGCAGGATGTCACCCTGCGGATTCCCTTGGGACGATTCGTGGTCGTGACCGGCGTCAGCGGCTCGGGCAAGAGCACCTTGATCAAGGATTGCCTCTATCCCGCCTTGAATGCGGCCTTGGCCGGAGAGAAATTCACGGATCTCATCGGCGGGCGCCTCAGCGGCTGGCAGACCCTTTCCGCGGTACATGAGGTCGCGCAAACACCGATCGGCCGAACGCCCCGTTCCACCCCGGCGACGTACGTGGGTTTCTTCGATGACATCCGTCAGCTTTTTGCCAGCACGACCGAAGCCAAGCTCCGGGGTTACAGCGCGAGTCGTTTCAGTTTTAATTCAACCCAGGGACGGTGCCCGAAGTGCGAGGGCGCCGGATCGGTCAAGCTTGAGATGAATTTCCTGCCCACGGCTCACGTGAAGTGTGACGTGTGCAACGGCGAGCGCTTCAACCCGGCGACATTGGACGTCCGATGGAACGGCCGAACCATCGCCGAGGTCCTGCAGATGAGCGTGGCCGAGGCGCTCGTATTCTTCGCCGCCCAAACCCGATTGCGACGACCGCTCGAGGCCTTGGGTGACACCGGGCTCGACTACCTGACCCTGGGCCAAACGTCTCCGACCTTGAGTGGCGGTGAAGCCCAGCGGATCAAGCTGGTCACCCATCTTCTCGGCGGACTCAAGGCGGCCGCCGTTGCCGCCGAGAATGCCGATCTGATGGCCGCCGCCGAGAAGCGCGCCCAAACGACCGGGAGGACTCGCCGGGCCGCGCGTCAGGATTTTTTCATCCTCGAAGAACCCACCATCGGACTCCATTTCCAGGACGTGAATCGTCTCGTGGCGGTGCTGCAGCGCTTGGTGGACGCCGGACACACCGTCGTGGTGATCGAACATCATCTGGACCTCATCGCGGAGGCGGACTGGCTGATCGATCTCGGTCCGGAGGCCGGTGCGGGTGGCGGTCAGATCATCGCTCAGGGAACTCCGGAGGCCGTCGCCCGCACGGCCGGCAGCCACACCGGACGCTACCTGAAGAAGATCCTCTTCAGGTCATGAATCTAGAAACCGAAGTTAGATCCACAGATTTCCACAGATTTCCGCAGATTATTTGGAAATTGTCGATGCGCGCCTCTCACCCATTAAATGAGCCTAATGAGTGTGCCTGTACTTTCCTAAACCGTTGTTTATCTGCGTGAATCCGCGTCAATCTGCGGTTCCTCAACTCGGGTTTCTAGGATGACGCACCCAAGGCGAGGAACTCGGCTTCCGAAATCACCCGGACGCCGTGTTGCCGCGCTTTTTCAAGCTTGGAACCCGCGTCCTCGCCGGCGAGCACGAAGTCCGTCTTCTTGCTCACACTGGAACTGACCCGTCCGCCCATCGCTTCAACCCGCGC
>JAYTHD010000588.1:0-10815 GCA_043732975.1 Verrucomicrobiota bacterium | reverse complement strand
CCGGCAGATTTTCATTTCCTTTCGGCCGTTTGGGCTTCTCTTCCGGGCGTTCACCTCCGCAATTATGAAAGCGTCCTTCGCCTTGTTAATGGGCCTGGCTTCCCCCCTGCCCCTGTTCGGCGCCCTGCCCGTGGTGCCGGTCACCGATCTGCAACCATTGACCGCCCAGGTGCGGCGCCTCACCGAAGCCCTGGAGTTGGCCGGCAATCCGCTCTCGGAATCCGAGCGACAGGCACTGACATCGGCCACGACCGCCGCCGCCATTCAAGCCGTGTTGGATCCGAAGTGTCTCTTCGGCGTCCACGTGAATCCGGAAATGCGGGTCAAAGCGGTCCGGGGCGATGCGCCCGCGATTTTGGACGAGCATGGCTGGCGCGTGTTTCTGGTGAAGGTGCAGAACGAATCCGGCACCACCGCCGCGCTGCGCACGAGCAGTCCGCAGGCTGGCAGGCTCGCCGGCTCCTCCGCAACCGATGTGCTGGATCGATGGCTGGACTTGGAACTGCCGGACAAGGCGCCACTCCAGAAGAACCTGAGCGGGCTCGAACTCGAATATCGCTTGATAGCCCTCTATAGTCGCGATGCCGGAAAACGGGAGGCGAAGTTCACCTTTGATGTCGGTCAGGGCACCCAGGATCTGGGCTTCCGCAGCGAGACGGACATCCTGTTCAACGCCCGCCCCGCCCGGTCGGTCGTCTTCCGTCTCACCGACGAGAATGGGCAACCCACGACGGCCGCCCTGCAGATTCGCGATGTTCAGGGCCATGTCTATCCCTCGACCGCCAAGCGCCTGGCGCCCGACTTTGCCTTTCATCCCCAGATCTACCGGGCCGATGGCGAATCCGAGCGCTTGCCGGACGGAAAATATACGTTCCAATTTTCCCGCGGACCGGAGTCCATTCCCGAGACCCGCGACATCACAGTCGGCCCGAATTCGGGCGAAGTTGTCTTTCAAGTTCGCCGTTGGATTGATCTTTCGAAATTCGGCTGGTGGTCCGGGGATCATCACATCCACGCCGCGGGCTGCCTGCACTATGAGAAGCCGACCGAAGGCGTGCTGGCCCGCGACATGATGCGGCACGTGCTGGGTGAGGATCTCAAGGTGGGTGCGAACCTCACCTGGGGTCCCTGCTTCGATTTTCAAAAGCAGTTTTTCACCGGCATTGATGATCGAGTTTCGAGCTTTCCTTATCTGCTCCGCTATGATGTGGAAGTCTCCGGCTTCGGCTCGCATCAATCGGGGCACCTCTGCCTGCTCCGATTGCGGGAACAAATGTACCCCGGGGGAGAATCCAAGAACCACTGGCCCAAGCTGGGCTTGAACACCCTGAAGTGGGGCAAACGCCAGGGCGCGCTCGTCGGCCCGGCACACAGTGGCTGGGGCCTCGAACTGGACAGCACGGAATTGCCGAATTTCAATGTGCCACCCTTCAACGGCATTGGGGCCAACGAATATATTGTCGACGTCACCCACGAGGTTCCGGGACCGGATGGGAAGCCCGCGCCGGCGGTGGATTTTCTTTCCACGGTGGACACGCCGTTTCCCTGGGAGCTGAACATCTGGTACCACACCTTGAATGCCGGTTTTCGGACGCGCATCTCTGGTGAGACCGATTTCCCGTGCATCTACGGGGATCGCGTGGGACTGGGGCGCAGTTATGTGAAATTGGATGGACCGCTCCAATATGAAGCCTGGTGCGAAGGCATCCGGGCGGGGCGGAATTATGTGAGCGATGGCTGGAGTCACTTGATGGACTTCCGTCTCGGCGACACCGAGATGGGCGAGGGCGGCAGTGAACTCCGTCTGGATCAGCCCCGCCAGGTGAAGGCCCATGTCCGGGTCGCGGCCCGGTTGAACGAGAAGGCCGATCCCAATATCAAGAACCGCAAATTCAGTCAACAACCGTACTGGCACATTGAGCGCGCCCGGCTCGACGGAACCCGCGAGGTGGCGGTGGAACTGCTGCAGAACGGCTTTCCCGTGGCCACCCGCCGGATCGTGGCGGACGGCACGCCCGTGGAGGTGGATTTCGATGTGGAGGTGACCCGGAGTAGTTGGTTTGCGGTGCGGATTCTGCCGAGTGCCCACACGAATCCCATCTTCGTCACCGTGGGTGGCAAACCCATCCGTGCCTTTCGACGCAGTGTCCAGTGGTGCCTCAACGGCGTGGAGGCGGCCTGGAGGAACAAGGAGAAGTTTTACGTGGGGGAAGAACACGAACAGGCCGTGGCCGCCTATGAACACGCCCGCGAGGTGTACCGGAAACGGCTCGCCGAATGCGACGTGGACTGAGGCGACCCGCGGTGTCTAACGTCGTGCCACCGGGAAGCAGACCTCTGAAGACTGGCTCGACGGAGTCTCGCCCCACCTTAATCGTTGGCCTCCGGCCACAAAATCGGTGGATCGGGAGTCAACACCGTGCTTGACCAGAATGCATTGGCCCGCTTCCCTAAGCGCCGCATGAACCCCGTGTTCACCGTCGCTACGATCGCCGCCACCGCTGCCGCCCAGGCTGCGGCCGCCGCTCGAGCTAGCGCGGCCGCCGGTCCCGGCTTGGCGGTGCGTGCCTGAGTTCAGGCGCTTTCCGTCACTCCCCGACTGGTTCCCTGGCCACTTCCCGGTGGTCCTTCACGGTTCCCTGTCGCCCGTTTTTTCACTTGAATCGTCCGTTTCCATTTTCCGCTTTATGTCCAGTACAGTGTCCTCCGTTCCCACTCCGTCCGTTCGGAATTTCGTGGCCGAACACGTCGCCGGCATTCCGCGCTCGGGCATCCGCGACTTCTTCGACGTCGTCCAGCGCATGCCGGACGCCATTTCCCTCGGCGTTGGCGAGCCCGATTTCGTCACGCCGTGGCACATCCGCGAAGCCGCGATTTACGCCCTGGAACGCGGTCGCACCCAGTATACCGCCAACCTGGGCCTGCTGAAGTTGCGCGAGGGCATCGCCACTTATGTGCAGCAGAAGTTCGGCCTCAGCTATTCGCCGCAAACCCAGGTGCTCGTCACCGTGGGGGTGAGCGAGGCGCTCGATCTCGCGCTGCGGGCAATGTTGAATCCCGGCGATGAAGTCATCTATCACGAGCCGTGTTACGTCAGCTACGCACCCAGCGTCACCCTGGCCCACGCCAAGCCGGTGCCGGTGGCGTGCCGTCCGGAGGATGGCTTTAGTGTGACAGCCCAGGCCATCGAGGCGGTCATCACGCCGCGGTCCAAGGTGCTGATGCTCTCGTTCCCCACGAATCCCACCGGCGGCACAATGACGAGAGAGCAATTGATCGAGATCGCCGCCGTGGTCCGCAGGCACGATCTGCTCGTGCTCACGGACGAGATTTATTCCGAGCTGACTTTCGAGGGCAAACACGTCTCGATCGCCAGCCTGCCGGGAATGCAGGAACGGACGATTTTCCTCCACGGATTTTCCAAGGCTTTTGCGATGACCGGCTTCCGGATCGGTTACGCCTGCGGTCCGGCGGAACTCATCGAGGCCATGATGAAGATCCACCAATACGCCATCATGTGCGCGAGCATCATCGCCCAGGAGGCGGCCATCGAGGCGCTCGCGCACGGCGAACGGGCGGCGGAACAGATGCGGGAGGAATATAAACGTCGACGGAATTATATTGTCGGCGCCCTGAATCAGATGGGGCTCAAATGTCATCTCCCCCGGGGTTCCTTTTACGCCTTCCCGGACATTCGCAGCACGGGTCTTTCTTCGAAGGATTTCGCGGTTCGCCTGCTGCAGGAGGAAAAGGTGGCCGCCGTTCCCGGGTCCGCCTTCGGACCCAGTGGGGAGGGCTTCCTCCGCATGTGTTTCGCGACGGCCTTCGACAAAATCCAGGTCGCGATGGAACGTACCGGTCATTTTGTCGAACGGGTCAAACGCGGCTAATTCCAATGAGCTTTCAAGAGGAGACCAAGCGAATGAGTCCCATTTTGCCGCGACGTGGAATAAGATCAGCCCATGAGCATTACTGAAGTCACCGGATTTCTTCTGGCCTTGCTGGTGATGCTCTTGGGTCTGATCGGAGCGGTGGTGCCGGCCTTGCCCGGGACCCCGCTGATTTTTCTGGCAGCGCTGGGCCACAAACTTTGGCTGGGGGAGCGGAGCATCTCGTGGTGGGTTGTGGCCCTGCTCGGAATGGTGAGCCTGCTGTCGCTGGCGACCGATTACCTGGCGACCGTCTACGGGGCCAAGAAGATGGGCGCCACCTGGCGCGGTGCGGTGGGCGCCGTCCTGGGGGCCATGCTGGGCCTGCTGTGGTTGCCGTTCGGACTCCTGATCGGTCCCTTTCTCGGGGCCACGCTGTTGGAAATGGTGACCGGCCGGGAATGGAAACAAGCCGGCAAAGCGGGGTTGGGGGCAACGCTGGGCTTTCTGGCGGGAACCGTGGGTCGGGTGGCGGCGGCCCTCGGTATGATTGGACTCTGGGTCTTGCTCGCCCTTTGGCAGGCCCTGGCAACCCAATGACGGTGGTTCGGCGGCGTTACACGGTCGCGAAATAGGCCCGTTGTTTCGTGCTGATCGGCATTTTAACCCGCTCCATGACCGCGAGCATGTCCTCCCACACCTTGCGCTTCTCCGTGATCACCTGATTGCGCAGGAGATACGCCGGGTGATAGGTGGGCATCAGCGGAATGCCACGATAACTCTGCCATTTGCCGCGCAACTTGGTGATGGCCACCGGACCGCCCAGCAAGCCTTCGACGGCCGTCGAACCCAGCGCCACCATGGCTTCGGGCTGGATCAAGTCGATCTGCTCGTGCAACCACGGCGTGCAGGTCGCCATTTCCTCGGGGCGCGGCTTGCGGTTTCCAGACTGGCGAATTCCGGAGGCATCGACCGGCATGTCCGGTCGGCACTTGAGGATGTTGGCGATGTAGACGGTGTCGCGACTCAGCCCCATCGCGGTGATGATCTTGGTGAGCAGTTCACCCGACCGGCCCACGAAGGGTTCCCCCGCCAGGTCTTCATCCGCTCCCGGGGCTTCGCCGACGAACAGGATGCGTGCGTTGGGATCGCCCATTCCAAACACGACCGTATTTCGAGTGGCCGCGAGGTGGGCGCATTGCGTGCAGGCGAGCACCTTCTTTTGCAGGGCGGCATAGGCCACCGCCTTGGCGGCAGCATTCATTCGGGGAGGCAGGGGAGGGGCCACGGGAGGGGTGAAAACGGTCGGCGGCGCGGTTGGGGCGGATTCCGCCTCGGGACTGGAAACGAAGGGATTCAACTCCGGCTCGCGCACGGCACTCTTCCGCGGAACCAACGGCGTCACGGCGCGGGAAGCGGGATGGGGTGCCGCAGCGACCGGACGGGATACCCGCGCCGCGCTATTCATCGTCACCAGAGCGGCCAGTGTCTCGGGTCGGACGGCAACCTGCCGGACCCCGAGCAATTCGAGGTTTTCCAAATGTTCGACGGTGGCGTCGAGCAATTGCCGATAGGCGGCGGACATCACCGCGAACAGTGTCTGGAGCCCTGCCGGTTCAAAGGAAAAATGTGCGGCCGAAGGCACGACCTCGGCAGGTACCAACCCGGAATGGCGCCCGGAAAGAGCTCTCGGTCCTGACTTTTCCTTGCGCAGCAAGGACCGAGACATCGAATTAACCGTCGATGAACCTTGGCCTGATGCAGCAGGGAAAATTTTTCCTTGCCGAAAATGTCGCCGCGCCCCTCCGTGAGGCCGCCGGAGAACCGCCACTCGATCCCAAAAAAATGCCCAGAGTCATGGTCCAGGTAGAGCTTTCGGAGACCGACAAGACTCCCGGAGTAGGGATAGTCGACCGGTCGCTGATCGTTGCCGGTTCTGATTCTCGTACTTTTGATTGGCATGTGGAATCCCTCCGCGCCCTGTTCCGCGGAGACGGAA
Organism: Verrucomicrobiota bacterium; assembly: GCA_043732975.1. Lineage (GTDB taxonomy): Bacteria > Verrucomicrobiota > Verrucomicrobiia > Limisphaerales > UBA9464 > CANIZL01. Next base: position 4,947 of record JAYTHD010000588.1, on the reverse strand, counting down.
AGCCACCAGTTCTGGGCGACTATCCCAGCGCCTACGCTGAAACATTCTTCCTGATAGATATCCATATCCGCAGCCTATGCAATGTCATGGGTGATCGGCGGGATGAGGAGCTGAAGGAGGTATTTTCCGTCCTGCGTCGCCGGCCGGACGGTCGCAGTCTCGGCGTAGTCCATGACTATATGTGGCAGGCGATGGCTTTGATTCTCGCTCTCCATCCGCTGAGCCAGGCGGAATTCGAGGCCATCATGTCCCGGCTGGAACGTTCCTGCAACACCTTCGCCCGCGGGAGTTCGTCTAGAAATCTCGCCGAACAACTCCATAACTTGTTCGGCTGAAAGGTCACGCCGCCACCGCCTCTTGTACCACCGGCTCGTCCGAAATGAGGCCCAGGTGGCGCAAGGCTCCGGCGAGCTAAGCGGTGACGAAGTCATGCCCCAACGCGGCTGCCTCGCGAGACGCTCGGACCACCGGTCTTGTGGCCGGAGGCCGACAAGGATGGTGGAGATTCCCCACAAGCAAGTCCGACGGCACGGCATTTGGACTGGCCAGAAATAACCCACCGATCCGAATCGAAATTCGGTTCCAAACTGGGAGGCTCCGGCCAACTCATCGAAGCTCTTGGCGCGGCATGGACAGAAATTGTCTCTCAAGGTAGAACTTAAAGTCGGGGCCGTCGCCAACGGGATAGTCGCCCTCCAAAAACTCATGTTTCCACTGCTGCTCATAATTGTCAAAGCAGGCAGCGCGATAGACACCTGGAGGCAGCTTCACGATTGGTGATGGCCTGGCAAATGGCCATCTGAGCTCCACGATACACAGTTCACCGGTCGGGAGCTGCAAGTTCACATCGGGCCTGGGACATTGCGTGAATTGATCCGTCGCGAAGTGAGCAAAGGTCGGATTCCTGGCCTCAAGAAAAACGGAGAAATCAAGTTGGTAAACACCAAACTGCCACGGAATGAAAATCAATGCCACGCCGTCGTCCTCAAGCGCGTAATGTAGCCGGCTGACCACCATGAGGCGGTAATCCCGCTCCTCAGCCGCAATGCGAGTCGCCCGCGGCCAAAGGTGCTCCGAGAACTCCCGAAGTCGATCGGCCGCTGAGGCATCGCAAGCCGCCCAATACGCTCCGTCGGAGCGGATGAGGCTCATCGAATGAACATCAGCTTTTAAGTTACATGCGGTCATGTGTGGGAGTTGCCTATTTCAAAATTCGGGAACTGGCCGCGAAAGATCCCGCGGCGCAGAATCGAGACTGGCCGTCAAGCCGCCACTCCGCAGCAAACTGGCGTCGCCGCCAATCCAACCCGCCCGGTGACTCTCACCGTAGGAATCCAACAACGCAGTGATGTCGTCAAGCATCTGGAGCATTTGTTGTGTTTTTGTCCCCATCATGACGAATAGGTATTGTCGCCGAACATTTAGCAAAATATCCGAGTTGGCGGTGCGCCGGGCGTGGATCTGGCATTGCGAGTGATCACCGCCGAGATGGATACTTTGTTGTTGAACCTGCCTGCGGCCTGAGCGCCAGTGTTCAGGCCGACCCGACCGGCTTATTCCATCTCCAGACCGTGCCAACCTCATGATCCACACTCTCTCCGACGTGAAGAAAGCCACATTTTGTCAAAACGCGGGTGGAGGCATTTTCATTGGGCATCATGTGGGCGCCAAGGGTCCGAACTAGGGGGTCCGAAACGGCCATTGCCACCAACGCCTTCGCCGCCTCGGTGGCAAATCCTCTGCCCCGAAACTCCGAGTCAACTCCATATGCTATTTCCACCACACCGTCCGGCCCTGGCGGGTCAGCGAAACTAGGAGCAGCGAGGGTGTAGTGATTGTCATTTTTGACTACGTAACGACCTATGGTGGTCTAATATTTCCAACGCTTAACATAGGGAACGCAGGGATACTCGCGAGAACTCTCGTGCCACCACCTCGCCCCGTCGGATCGAGACGGCCCTTCACCCCGACCGCAGCGCGAGTGCGGCCTATTCGACTCAATGACAGAAGTGGCGAGCCCGCAGAAGCCGGCTCGCCACCTGTCGAAGGCCCCCCCGGGCGCGGACCTTGGAGATCCCCCCGACGCGTCAGCAATGCTGCCTCGCAGCCACGGCCTCGAGATCCACCGCCGGCGGAACCCCGGCCGCAGTCTTAACCCGTTGGACAATCACGCGAGCTCCGATTTCCTGAAGCCGCCGCATACCCTGCAGCATCAGCTCGCGGGCCGCCGCCGCTTCCTTCACGACCAACGGGCCCCAAGGATCCACCGGCACCGGTCCATTCGGTCCCCACGCCCACAACGGACCATCCGCCAGGCTGCCGATGAGAAACACCCAGGCTTCCTCGTCGAAGTCCCGGGGCCAGAAAAAGTTCTGAACCAGGGCGGACACCGACTTCGAGGGGATGCCGTTGGCCACGACGGTGATGTCGACGGCACCGGTCGGATAACCGGCCGGCACCTTGAAGTTGGTGTTCTGGATGGTGGCACCCGTTGCCACGCCCATGGTGCTGTGGTCAAAGGTGCGGCAATACGCGACCTTGCCGGAAGCGTGATGGTGGAGCCGCACCAACGGATAGTTCGTGGCGCAGGTGCAATCGTCCCCGTACGCCACGGCCTGCGAAAGTCCGTTGAGTTGCCGTCCAAACAGGGAATACGTGTAGCCCGGCTTGAGAATATATGGGGCACTGGTGATGCTGGGTCGCCAGACATCCAGCGGAACGCCGCTGGGAGTGTAACAATAGACGGTGCCGGATTCATTCGTGACCAACACCTGGCCCGAAGGCAATAGCATCATGCGCAACTGATACGGAACGGTGGGCAGGCTGGGGGTGCCGTTCGGCGCGTTGATCTGATTGAGATGCTGGCCATCGAACTCAAAGAAATAGGTCGGCGAAAGGTACGCTCCCGCCGTCCCATCCACCGGCCCGCCCACCAGCAGCACATTGCCGTTGGGCAGCAGGCAGCACGGGGCGTCCTTGGCACCAAGGGTCTTGCCGGCAATGACTGGAAAATTGGGACCAGCCTTCCAGGTTCCGGGCTGATTCGCAATCGCAGGCGGCGTGTACAACGCGGTGTGGGCAGTCGCTCCGACACAAAACACGTGTCCATCCGGCAGCAGCACGGCCGGGCCGATTTCCAGGGAGGCCGCCTCAACCAGATCGACGGGAAGTTGCCCCGCGCTGACCCAGGCATTGGCCGGCGCCACGTATTTCTCCGCGAAAGGCCGGTGGCTGCATTGGACCGTGAGGACGGTCTGGTCGCCCAGCAGCGTCCAGGTCTCCTCGGAGGCGGAGGCTCCCTTGTTCGGACCCGCGGACCACGTTCCGCCAACGGGATCGTAGATCGCCGTCTTAACCCCTTGGTAATAACCCACCAGCAGACGTCCATCCGGCAACAGCGCGGAGGCGGCATCGCCCATGTTCGTCCAACCCGCGGGCGGTGTGACGGCCGTCCAGCTATCGGCGATGGGATTGTAGAGTTCGCAGCGATTGGTCTCGTTCTGCTGATTCCCGCCACCGGCGACGCCGGCATTGCTGTACTCGCCGCCGCAGACAATCACCCGTCCATCCCGAAGGACGGCCGAGGCGTAATAAAGCCGCGTATTGATCATGGGCGCCAGCGGCGACCACGTGCCGTTCGTATAATCGCCGGACGCATCCGGAGTGAGCTTCGACCAATTGACCCCGCCACTCTGCTGACACATCACGGTACCGTCGGTGAGCAGCAGCATGGTGCTGGCCGCAAAACCGGGGGATTTCCCCAAAGACTTCCACGTTCCTGACATATGGATCTCCTTTTTTCCAGCGGGCTTGTTTTTCATCTCATCGGTCGCCGGCAAGGCCCGCCGCCGACCACCACTGAATCAACGGGGCATCCCGGGAGGATCTTTCAATGGAACGTTGAATTCTTGAAATCGCCCCGATTTCAGTCCTCCGTTGCGGCTTGGGATTGCCAACCTATTTCCACGGCCACACAAATCTTCATCGTGAATTTGGAGATAATGCAGACCCTTCTGGAGATTCCTAAAATGTGATTCCCGCACACCCTCGAAAGGCAGATTGCAAAACTCAGGGTGGAAGGTGGTAAAGAAACTTTCTATACGTTTTAACGGGAGTACCATGGGTGGCTGGGTAACATCCTGAAGTGAGCCGGTGATAGACGTAACAATTCTCTCCTCATTTTGACACTCCATAAACCTTATTAAATGGCCACACCTTTTCCACATGTGTTATAAGACCAGAGTGCAAAGGAGCCGTCCTGGTGTCGAATGCGACTGTTCCTCCGTCGGATCATGTATCTAAAAAATACCAAATCAAGTCGATATTAGAGTCAGACCAGCTTATCGGTTGTCCCCCACGCCGTCTCCAATGCCTTCAATTACTAATGAACAAGAATGAGCACCAGTCGGGCGGATCAGCCACGGCCGATGTACGGCATGCCGGTGGCCATGACGGTCAGGAACGGGACGTTGGCTTCGAGCGGCAGGCTGGCCATGTAGAGCACGGCCCGGACGATGTGCTCCACGGCGATGCGCGGCTCCGTCGCCACGGTCCCATCCGCCTGCAACACCCCCTTAGTCATGACGCGGGTCATGTCGGTGGCGGCGTTGCCAATGTCGATCTGGCCGCAGACGATGTTGTGCGGACGACCGTCGAGGAGTGTCGATTTGGTCAGTCCGGTGATGGCGTGTTTCGCGGCGGTGTAGGGGGCGGAGAACGGACGCGGTGTGTGGGCGGAAATGGAGCCGTTGTTGATGATACGCCCACCGCGCGGATCCTGACGCTTCATCAGGCGGATGGCTTCGCGGGTGCAGAGGAAGGCGCCCGTCAGGCTGGCATCCACCACCGTGTGCCATTGTTCCAGACTCAAATCCTCAAGCGGAATCGCTGGCGCACTGACGCCGGCATTGTTGAAAAGCAGATCCAAACGACCCCAACGTTCCGTGA
>JAYTHD010000587.1:0-10037 GCA_043732975.1 Verrucomicrobiota bacterium | reverse complement strand
TCCGGACGCCACTGGTTGAAGCATCCCGCCACGCATACGGTGGTGGCGGTGGGATCCATATACTCAAAATGAACCGGTACCAGCACCGGGCCGGCGCTGCGGTGACTATGCGGATTGTTGTTGTGTTTCATTTTCAGGGTCGGTCCCGAGGCGGGGTGGAGCCAGGATTCATCATCGGATCGGAGCGTATAATTAATCGGCGATAAAACCATGGGGTGTTCACCCCATTTGGTGCGAAAATCCGGGGCCATGGCCGGGTGAATCCATAGGCCGGAGCGCGTGTCTGTGACCCGCCGGACGCGGGTGCCTCGCGAGGACTCTCGGCCCACCGAATTTGTGGCCGGAGGCCAGCCGTCAAGGTGGAGCGAGTCTCCGACGAGCTAACCGGTGACGAAGTCACACCCCAACACGGCTGACTCGAGAGACTCTCGCCCACCGGAAGGCCGGAATTCGGACGGCCATAATTATAAAAATGCCCTGCGGTTACCTTTCGGCAGCCGCAGGGCTCGTTCGGACATTGGCCGGCAAATCACTTAACGCACGGAGAAGAGAGAAGTTTGTTTACCGTCCGGCTGCCGAACTGTTCCTCTCTGGGGCCTCATATGACCACACAGAACACTGGGGCCGGCACCAGAGAGGATTTCAAGGGATCCATTCCTGCGCGGACTGCGTCGGGCGGTCCGGAGAGATCCAGGAGACGGCGTGATCCAGCCGTGTGTAAGGTAAAACCCAGCCGGAGGCACTTGCCCCCGGCTGGGGTCCGGAAACCAAGGGTGGCCGAACTACGGCAACACCATCACACGGTAAAGGCGCTTTTGACTTAAGCCCATCGCGTCCTCCTTGGACGCCACGTTGCCGGTCGCCAAGATCGTTCCCGGCAGAGTCACCCAAGTGTCGCTCTCATCAGTTCGACTTTGGATGCAGTATTTCGTGCCGGCGGTGGCCGTCCAGGTGACCCGGGCGACGTTCTGCTTGATGGTCACCGAGGTGATCTTCGGCAGGCTGAGCGGGACGAGTCCGGCGCAGTTCGCCGTGGCCGTGACCAGGCGCGCCCGGCAGGTATCCGAGCCGGTGGCGGTGACGGTGTCCGAGGCGGGATCGCTCCCACTGAGAACCACGTAACTACCGCTGAAGTCCTCGGATTCACCCGGCGCGAGTTCGATCGGGCCGAGCACCGTGGTCCCGGCGTTGGATTGGATGCTCCGGACGATGACGTTGGTCAGATTGATATCCCCCGTGTTGCGCACAGTGCCGGTGAAGGAGTACAAGGCGCCCACCGCGACGGGGCCAACGGGACAGACCCGGGTGATGGTGATTCCCGGAGTCGTGAGCAACGGACAGACGTCCGAAGAGTGGGCCGTGACGGTGGTGCCGGAGCACTTGTCCTGACCGCGGGCGTTGACCGTGGTCGGCACCTCGCAGCAATCGGTCGGGGCGCTGAAGCTGGCCGTATAGTCCGCCGAAGCTCCCGGGGCGAGGGTGATGGGACCGATGACGGCGGTGTTGGCCACGGGCTGGCTGCTGACGACGTAGACGTTGACCAGCGTGGAATCACCGGTGTTCACCACGGTGCCGGTGTAGGTCAGCGTGGCCCCGCGGGCGGGTGGGGAGACCGGGCAGTTCTTGGTGACGACGATGGCCGGTGAGGATTTGACGTTGCACGTCGAGGTCACGCTGCTGGTGATGACGCGATCACAGGCGGTACCTTTGACGGTGACAATGTCCGTGCCGCAAAAGTCGATCGGAGGCGTGTAAGACGCGGTATAATTGATCGACTCGCCCGGGGCCAGGGTGACCGGTCCGAAGGCGATTTCGCCGCCCGGAGACTGGTTGTTGCTCAACGTGACATCCGTCAGTGAGATATTGCCGGTGTTATTAATAGTGCCCGTATAGGTGAGCAAGTGTCCGGGCGTCACAGGGTTCGTCGGACAGATTTTGGTGACGGTGATCGCCGGTGCCGTCAGGACCTGGCAGGTCGAGGTGGCCGTGTCGGTAACCGTGCGACCGTCACAACCCTGACCGCTGCCGGTGACGGTGCTGGAGACAGTGCAGCAGTTCGGCGGGATCTTATAGGTGCCGGTGAACTTGACGGTCACGCCGGGGGCCAGTGTGGCGAGGGTAAAGACCGGGGTGTTGCCGGTGCGGCTGTTCACCACGAGAACGTTGCTCAAGACCGTGTTGCCGGTGTTGCGGACTGTGCCGGTATAGGTGATCGAGCCACCGAGCGGTGGCGGCGTGGCCGGGCAGGCGAGAGTAACCTCGATGTCCGGCGCCGTGAGGATCGGGCAGGTCGTGGTCACCGCGCTGGTGACGGCGACGCCACAGGTGCTTCGGCCGGTGGCGGTCGAGGTGCTGATGGAGGAGCAATTGGTGGGTGCCCGGTAGCTGCCGGTGAATTCGGCAACGGCTCCGGGGGCCAGTGTGGCGACGGTGAAGACCGGGGTGGTTCCGCTGAGATTATTCAGGACGCTCACGTTCTGAAGCGAGATGTTTCCGGTATTCCGGACCGTGCCGCGGAAGGTGAGCAGTGATCCGGGAATGGCGGGGCTCTCGGGGCAGAGTTGGGTGATGGCGATGCCGGGTGTGGTCAAGAGCGTACAGGTGGCCGAGGCGGTGTTGGACACCTGGGCGGACGTGCAGTTGTCCGCTCCCGTGGCGGTCACCGTGCTGGTGACGGAGCAGGCATCCGCGGGTGCGGTGAAGCTCGCCGTGAAGTTCGCGGTCGCCCCGGGCGCGAGGCTTGCCACGGTAAAGACCGTGCTGGGGGACGCCTGATTGTTGGCGACGATGACATCCTTGAGGGTGACATTGCCGGCATTACGCACCGTGCCGGTGAAACTGATCGTGCCGCCGGTGGTGGCGGTCACGGCTGGACAGGCCAGCGTGACCGTAATCGCCGGGGCGGTCGTGACGGTGCAGGTAACGGTTACGGCGTCCGTGACCGGGTTCTGCGTGCAGGTGTCCTTGCCCGTGCCGGTGAAGGTGGTGGTGAGGGAACACGCATTGGCCGGAGCGGTGATGGCGCGGGTGAAGTTGGCCGACGCACCGGGGGCGAGGCTGGCCACGGTGAAGACGGGGGTGTTGGCCGCCGGTTGATCGCTGAGGACGGTGACGTTCACGAGGGTGATGTTCCCCAGATTCCGCACGGTACCGCTATAGGTGACCGCGCCGCCCGGAACCACCGGGGCGACGGGACAGGCGGCGGTGACGGCAATCCGCGGTGCGGTCAGGATGGTGCAGGTTCCGGTGGCCGCACCCGTGACGGCCACACCGCAGATGCTGCGGGCGGTGGCGGTCGAGGTGCTTATCACGGAGCAATTGGTAGGCGCCAGGAAACTGCCGGAGAAACTCGCGACTTGGCCCGGAGCCAGGGTGGCGGCGGTGAAGACCGGGGTCGAACCACTCAGGTTGTTCAGGACCACCACATTGGTGAGCGTGATATTGCCGGCATTGCGCACGGTGCCATCGAAGGTCAGCAGGGCTCCCGGGACCGCCGGATTCACCGGGCAGGATTGGGTGACCACGATGCTCGGGGTGGAGACCAGTGTGCAGGTGGCAGAGGCGGAATTCGACACGGAAACCTGTGAGCAACTGTCCGTCCCGGTGGCGACCACGGTGGTGCTCACCGAGCAGGCGTCCGCCGGCGCCGTGAAGCTCGCGGTGAAGTTGGCGGAGACCCCGGGAGCCAGACTGGGGATCGTCAGGACATTGCTGGGCACGGATTGCGTGTCGACGATGGCCACGTTGATCAAGGTGACGTTCCCGGAATTGCGCACGGTACCGGTATAGGAAATCAAACCGCCGGTGGTCGCGGTTACGGCGGGACAGGCCAAGGTGACGGCGATGGCCGGCGCGGTGGTGACCGGGCAGGTGGTGGTAATGGTCTGAGTCACCGCGGCCTGCGTACAGGTGTCCTTGCCGGTGGCGCTGAACGTTGTGGTCACCGCGCAGGCATTTGCGGGCACGGTGAAGGCACGGCTGAAATTGGCCGTCGCACCGGGCGCCAGTGAGGCGATCGTAAAGATCGTCGTATTCGCTGCGGGTCGGTCGGCGAGGACCGCCACGTTGACGAGGGTGATGTCGCCGGTGTTTCGCACGGTGCCGCTATAGGTTAGTGAACCCCCCGGCAGGACCGTTCCGGCAGGGCAGGTCGCCGTGACTTCCAGGTTGGGCGTGGTGAGGATGGGGCAGGTGGCGCTGGCCGTGCTGGTGACGGCGACGCCGCAGACGCTGGCCGCCCGCACGGTGAGGGTGTCGGTCACGGAACAGTTGGTCGGTGCCAGGTAACTGCCGGTGAAGTTGGCGGATTCGCCCGGTGCGAGGGACGCCAGCGTAAAGACCGACGTATTGGCCGCGGGCCGATCATTCACCACCACGATGTTTTGCAGCGTGACGTTGCCGGTGTTGCTCACGATGCCGGCAAAGACCAGCAATTCGCCCGGTCGGATCGGACCGACGGGACAGATTTTGGTGACTTTGATTCCCGGGGTCAGAACCGACGAGCAGGTGGTGCTGGCGGAGCTGGAGACCGTCTTCGGAAAGGTCGTGAATCGGTCAATGCCGGTGGCGGTAAAAACGCCCGTGCTCGGAGCGCAGGGATTGGCGGGAATCCAACTGCCACTGAAGGTGACCACCTCGCCCTGATTGACAGTGGCGAAGCCGGCGACGCGGACGGCAACACCATTGACGAAATTAGTGATGGCCACGTCGGCCAGCCGGTTGTTACCACAATTTTTGACGGTACCGGTGAAGGTGATGGCGCCGGTCTCGCCCACGCTGCCGACGCAGTTTACGGCGACCTGAATGCACGGCAAGCTGACCTCGGTGTTTACGCCCTGATTGGCGCCGCCTTGGCTGTCGGTGTCATTCTGATGGATGACACCGGTGTCCCGGGCGGTGGCGCGCAAGGTACCATCCGGCTGGATGTCCTGTGAACGAACCACGTAGCTCACCACGTTCTTGTAGTAATCTGACTGTCCATTTGACAAGGCAGTCCGAAGCAGGGTGATGGGATGGCTGACACCGTCCGGTGTCACGAGGAACGCCTGGATGCCCTCGGCGTCGCAGACGATCGGACCGTTCCCGGTACCATTGAAAACCGTGACGCTATAATTCAGCGTATCGCCCACATGGACGTCGGGCGAATCGGTAAAGAGGAGAATACCCAGTCCGCTGCCAGTGCAGCCCGGAGGCTTCGCATCTGCCTGCGCCTTGGGGAGGGCAAAGACAAGTAGCAGCAGAGCGACGGCCAGGAGCACCCAGATAAAGGGCACGCTCGGGTGGCTCAGGATTTTTTGCGCCCTATCCCGCCTTGAAGAAGTGGCGGGAGTGGGTGCGAGCCCGCTGGGCTCGCCGGTTCGAATGTAAGTGTTCACGAGGATCGTATGATAGAAGTATTAAGTGCAGGTGGTTGGCGCGGGGATCGTCCGGCAAAGGGTTGCCCGGCGAAGCGCCTTCCGATTCTCACGCGCCGAGACTAGCCACCGTCGCCCCCGGATCGCCATGGGGTCTTTACCCCATAATATATCACCTATGCCAGAGGGTCCCGTCACCCGGACGGCCACCGGGTCCTATAGGAAGCGGGGCGACGACAACCGGCTCGGGGGAATCCGCAGCGCGGGCCGACGAGGGGAAGCCAGGACCGGGATCATTTCCCGGGTCGGGTGATTCTGTCGGTGGTGCAGGCAAAGCCACAGCCCAAATCCCGCCGTCAGTTGGACGAAGAACTCAACGAGCGGGAAAAAAGTCAGGGGCGCAAAGGAGGCGAGATTCATGGATGGAAGTGTTTGAACTGAAGACCCAGGGTGACAGGGGCGGTCCCCAGGTTGGGGACCACGCGTGAGCTTGCTGATCCGTCCAGATCGAGGTTCCGGGCGGGCCGCCCCGGCGACCTAGCGAATCTGCGGGACCCGGATGTCGCCGACCCGGCCGATAATACCAAAGGCATAGAGCAGCCAGATGACGACGCAGACCACGACGACGACATTAAGAATCTTCTTAATCTTGCCGTCCATGGGAATATAATTGTTGACCAGCCAGAGCAGGACTCCAATGACGATCAGGGTGACAACGAGTGAGAGCAGGGACATAAATAATTTGTGTGGAAATCTGGGAATGGGTTCAGCGGCGAGTGGAAGGCCGGCTCCGGGCGATCCGCCAGCGCCAGGCACCGGAGAGGGGGATCCCATAAGTCAGGAACCCATAAAAGCTCGCTTCGGGTATCGGCGGGGCGGTGAGGCAGATGTTGCCGACGATGTTTTCATCCAAGGTGACGGCGCCATTCAGCGCCAGGGCGCGTCCGCAGGCCAGGGTCGCCCGGGTATTCAGCGTGATGCTCTGATCCGCAAGGAGGTTGCCCAGGAAAAAGGTTGTGGTGCCGAGCACGGCGGAGGAGCCCACTTGCCAGTAGATATTATCGGGGTTGGCGCCGTTGAGCAGTTGAATCATGGACCCGCTGGCGGTGGTCAGCGTGGAGCCGATCTGGAAATCGAAGCGTGCGTTCGGATTGCCCAGGGCGTTCAGAGTCAGTACTCCGGTCAATTGTGCCGAGGAGTCGAAGTGGCGGACCCCGGGTGTGAGCGTCAGTCCGCCGAGGTCCTGGCCGGTCAGGTCTTGAATTGAGATTTCGTTGGCCAGCGTGGTGAAGGCCGCCAGCGCGTCCGTCCGCGCCTGCCCGGCCACCGGTCCTCCGTGGTAAATGGTTCCGTTCACGACGCCGGGGGGAAATCCCGTGATGGATAGTCCCGGATAGACGCCGAGGTCGCCATTTAGAAGGGTGCCGAGGGCGCCGGCGCTGGTGTCGGCCGAGGCGCCGAGCACGGCGAAGGATTCAGCGGTCCCCAGCAGCGAGGCGGCCTGGATCGACGGGAGCCCGGCGATCGCTGCGACGAGGGTGGGGAGGGTGAAAGGCGAAGACTTCAAGGTGGGGCGGGTTTTAGTGCCGGCCGGGCTTTTAAGGCTTTTAAAGAAGGGAGGAATGTGCGGCGTTTTTTTGCTCGGTGAATTCAGCAGCCTTTTAACTTTATAGAATCGGCGGAAGCGAAGCCATGGGGTGAATTACCCACAGGTCCGGGTTCCGGCCGTTGCCGGGCCGTGCCCGAGTCGGGGGCGGGGCGGCCGTACCGCGAGGCGACGTGGCGGGCGGCTTGCATTATGACCGGAAAATCCGGGCCTGCGGAGGCGTCGACCCACTCTCCGCGCCCCCTCGGCGAGGAGGCTCAGGAGTGTTTGTTTCCCGTTCTTCAACGGTTGATTCTCTGGGGAATCCGCGTGGATCTGCGGTTCTTCAACTCGGGTTTCCAGGCGTGAGCGCGGCTAAAGCGTGGTCGCTTGGACGCTGCTTTCAATGACCCCGTTGGCGATGGCGTAGCGGGTCAGGCCGGCGGTATCGTGGATATCGAGTTTTTCCATCAGGTGCTGCCGGTGTTTCTCGACGGTCTTCATGCTGATCCCGAGTTCGGAGGCGGATTCCTTGTTGGCCTTGCCTTCGGCAATCAACTGGAGGACTTCCATTTCCCGGGAAGTCAGGTGGCTGAGGCCGGTTTTGGTCGTTCCCGAGCGGGTCGGAGTCGTGGGGTGGAGCTGCTTCAGGCGCCGGGAGATGGACGGGCTGAAGTAGGTGTGGCCCTTGTGGACTTCGCGCAAAGCGTGGCCCAGGTCTTGCGCGGAAGTTTGTTTCAGCAGAAATCCCGCGGCGCCGGACGCCATCGCGTTCTCGACGTAGGCGTCGTCGCTGTGGGCTGAGAGGATGATCACCTTGGTGTTGGGCACGGCGAGGAGCACCTGTTTGGTGGCTTCCAGACCGTTCAGCAGCGGCATGGCGATGTCCATCAGCACGATGTTGGGCCGAAGTGTTTTGACGAGTGTCACGGCGGTCCGGCCATTGTGCGCCTCGCCGACGATGGTGAAGTCTCCCTCCAATTCGAGGATCTTGCGAAGTCCCTCACGGACACAGACGTGGTCTTCAACGAGCAGTACAGAGATGGGTTTCATGACAAAAGAAGTTTCTGCGGAAAGCACGGGAGCCGGACGATCAGGGTGGTGCCGATGCGGTTCCGGGAGGAGATCCGCAAATTACCTCCGAGGGAGTGGGCCCGCTCACGCACGGCGACCAATCCGAGGCCGGGCGGTTTCCAATCGGGTTCGCGCAGGAACCGCGCATTGAAGCCGATGCCGTCGTCCCGGACGGTCAGCACCAGCGCCGCCGCCTGGAGTTTGAGTTGAACGGTAACGTGGGAGGCCCGGGCGTGGCTCGCGATGTTCAGCAGCGCTTCCTGAAGGATGCGATAGAGCGCCAGTTCCATGATCGCCGAAGCCGCGATGGTTTCGCCCGGCAGCGACAGGTGCAGCACGAGGCCCGTTCGCTGGGCGAAGGCGTTGGCAATCTCCCGCAGGGCGGCGACCAAGCCCAGGTCGTCCAGGACGCCGGGGCGCAGGCTGCGGGAGATTCGTTCCACTTCCATGGCCGTGTGTCCGAGCATTATGCTGAGCTTGGCGGCGGCGGATTTTCCCGGCCGGTCATCAGCGAGGTACGTTTCGGCCAGGACTTCGGTTTGGATCTGCGTGGCGCAGAGTAATTGGGTGATGTGATCATGGAGCTCGAGGGCCACACATCCGCGTTCGGCTTCCCGGAGATTCACCAGTCGTTCGGTCAAGGCCCGGAGACGCCCTTCGTTCCGGCGGGCTTCGGTCACGTCGGTGACCACCATACCCAGCAGCCGGGCGCGCGATCCGCGATGGGTGAGCACTTGGACCGAAAGTTGCACCGACAGGGAGGATTGATCCCGGACGAGGAGTTCGACGGCGATCTTGTTGCCGGAAGGCGGTGTGTGGTGGAGGAGGCCGCGAAGGGCGTTTTGGGCGGGCGGGGAGAGGAAATGATGAAAGGTCCCCCCGATCACCTGCTCCATCGAGTGTTTGACCATGCGGGCGAAACAGCCATTGGCGTACAGAATTTCGGCGTCGGGCGTCAGCGTTAACGCGCCTTCGTTCATCGACTCGATCAGCACCCGATAGGCGTGGTCGGCTCCTTCCAGGGTGAAGACGTGATCGCCTTGCCGGCCCGTGACCACCACCGCATCCACCTGGCCGCTGCGAATGGCGTGCAACGTCGCCTGCGATTCGGCCAGTTGGGCGCGAAGTTCCCGGAGCGCCCGGGGAGTGATCGCCGGGGGGGGCGGGGATCGGCTTCTGGCTTTGACGGCGTCGGACATGGTCAGGCGAGCAGCGGCATCCCCGCGAACAGGCCGGCGGGTTTCGTCAAGTTGCCGATGAATCGGCGTGTGGGGCGGGGCCGTTCCCGCACCAGCGTCGGAGTGGCGATGATTTGTGCCTCGTGGGCCAGGTTGGGTTGCTGATAGATATCGATGACCTCCAGTCGGGAACGGCGGCCCGGTTCGGCCTGGCAAAGTTGACGGGCGCGTTGGATGGCCTGGCGGGAAATTTCGGTGGCGCCGGCAACATACAGCCGGAACAGGTGTTGGTCCGGGATCCGACCCAAGCGGGATGGCTTCAGGGTCGTTACCGGAGTTTTGATCTTCGGGGTTTTCATGAGCGTTTCCCGGAGGCGGGGCGCGGAGAGGAGATTTTAATGCTGCTGACCGGGTCGGCCTGGCGAAGGCGGCCCAATTCGGTGCGCTCGAGGGAGAGCACCTGTTTCTGGGTGCCGACCTGTTCGTCGATTTGCCGCGCATCTTCCACCCCGGCTTCATGTTCGGAACGGAGATCGCTGATCTGGCGCTCGAGGGCGGCACGTTTGCGTTGGCCCTCGTGCTGCCGCCGGGTGGCTTCCTGCTGGCGCGTGAGGGTTTCGGCCTTTTCGCGCGCGGTCTGCGCCGCGCGGGCCGAGCCTGTCAGGACGCCGCTGGGACCGATATAGGCGTCCACCAGATCAATGCCCCGATTCGATATCAGAAACTCCCGGACCTGATTGGAGTGCGCCATGCCGCGGGCCTTGATGACATAGAGCACGCGGTTCCGCTCCCCGTTGCCTTCGAAGTCCTGCAGCAGCAGCCAGGAATCCATCAGGGACGAGATGG
>JAYTHD010000586.1:0-5180 GCA_043732975.1 Verrucomicrobiota bacterium | reverse complement strand
CCAAGAAGGTCAAGGACAAGGAAGAGATCAAGCAGGTCGCCACCGTCTCCGCCAACTGGGACACCACCATCGGCGAGATCATTGCCGACGCGATGGACAAGGTCGGCAAGGATGGCACGATCACGGTCGAAGAGGCCAAGACCATTGAGACAACGCTCGACGTGGTCGAAGGCATGCAGTTCGACAAGGGCTATCTCTCCCCGTACTTCGTGACCAACGCGGAGTCGATGGAAGTGAAGCTCGAAGACGCCTACATCCTGATTTACGAAAAGAAGATCAGCTCCTTGAAGGACCTCCTGCCGTTGCTCGAGAAGGTGGCCAAGACGGCCAAGCCGCTCCTGATCATCGCCGAAGAGGTCGAAGGTGAAGCCTTGGCCACGCTCGTCGTGAACAAGCTCCGCGGCACCATCAACGTCTGCGCCGTCAAGGCGCCTGGCTTCGGCGATCGCCGCAAGGCCATGCTCGAAGACATCGCGATCCTCACCGGTGGCAAGTGCCTCACCGAGGACCTCGGCATCAAGCTGGAAAACCTGGACATCGCCGACCTCGGCCGCGCCAAGAGCATCGTGGTGGAAAAGGAAAACACCACGATCGTCGAAGGCCACGGCAAGAGCTCCGAGATCCAGGGCCGCGTGAATCAGATCCGCCGCCAGATCGAAGAGACCACCAGCGATTACGACCGCGAGAAGCTCCAGGAGCGCCTCGCCAAGCTCGCCGGCGGCGTCGCCGTCATTCACGTCGGTGCGGCCACCGAAACGGAAATGAAGGAAAAGAAGGCCCGCGTGGAAGACGCGTTGCATGCCACCCGTGCGGCGGTTGAAGAAGGGATCGTCCCCGGCGGCGGTGTCGCCCTGCTCCGCTGCCTGCCCGCCATTGAGGCGCTCAAGCTCTCCAATCATGACGAGCAGATCGGTGTCGACATCGTCCGTCGCGCCGTGGAAGCCCCGCTCCGCGAGCTGGCCAGCAACGCCGGCGTCGAAGGCGGCCTGATCGTTCAGGAAGTCCGCCGTCGCAAGGGCAACGAGGGCTACAATGTGGCCACCGGCGAATACGAAGACCTCGTCAAGGCGGGTGTCGTCGATCCCAAGAAAGTGACCCGCTCCGCGTTGCAAAACGCCGGCTCAATCGCTGGTCTGATGCTCACGACTGAAGCGTTGATCACCGAGATCCCGGAGAAGAAGGAAAAGTCGGGCGGTGATCCGCACCACGGCGGCGGCATGGATTACTAAGCAAAACCGGAACCGGTTTTGAAGACACACGGCGCGGCCAGAATTGGCCGTGCCGTTTTTTTCCGCACCGACATCGGCCCGAAGCCGGAATGGAACCCCGGATGAACGCAGATGAACGCGGATGACAGGTATTTGGGGCGAGGCCAAGAGACAGATGAACGACATGCTCCACCCTCCTAGCTGGCCTCCGGCCACAAAACCGGTGGGCCGAGAGTCCCTCGAGGCAGCCGCGTTGGGGCGTGACTTCGTCACCCGTTCGCTCGTCAGAGACTCGCTCCACCTTCCTTGCCGGCCTCCGGCCACAAAAAACGACGCAGCTGGCCAATCCCACCCCGACGGTCTCCTTGGTGGATCCCTCCGCGTCTGCTTCCTTACGGGAAACATTCACGTTCAAGCCTTGGATCACACATTCCGCGCCGGGCTTCGCCCCGTCGACGCTCCCAAAACAATCTCTCTTCTCTCCGCGCTCAACGGGAAGAAGTACAGCTACATCCTCGACAAGCCTGCTATGAGCTTCTGGCATCCCGACGGCACGCCGATGTCGTCGCCGCAGTTCCTCGCACTCCTGTACGGCAAGCTGCCCGACTTTTTCCAGAGCGAAGCGGAGCTGCGGAACCTCTGGAGCGCACCGGACACCCGGGCCAAACTGCTGGAGCGCCTCGCGGAAAGTGGCTTCGGCCACGATCAACTCGCTGAGATGCAGAAGATCATCGAAGCCGAGAAGAGCGACCTCTTCGATGTCCTGGCGTATGTCGCCTATAAGCGGGCGCCGTTGACCCGCGAGACGCGAGCCAGCCAGGCCCGGGTCTACATCAACTCAGAATTCCACGCCAAGCAGCGGGCGTTCCTCGATTTTGTGTTGTCGCATTACGTTACGTCAGCGTCGGGGTGGAAGAACTCGACCCAAGCAAGCTGACGCCCTTGCGACGACTCAAATACAGCGACTCGATTGCCGACGCCATCGCCGACCTGGGCAAGCCGGAGGAAATCGGCCAGGCGTTTGCGGGCTTTCAGAGGTACCTTTACAGCATGGCGGGTTGAGGGTTGGCAGAGGTATCGGTGGGGCGGTGGGCCCACAGCGGCCTTTTGGGCAGCGCGCATGGCCACAGGGTCTCGGCTACGGAGACCGATTTTGGGGGAAGAGACAGGCCCAAAGAGGCGTGCCTGGGACTCCGGGGATTGGGGTCGTGGCCGGGATTCAATCCCCGCCTCCGACCCTGTTGACGAAGATTGCCGGATCCCCTTGCGATTGCGGAGAGGCAACGGGCAAGGGGCAAGGGGCGAGGGGCGCTCAGGAACGCCGCGTCGGAGGTGCCGCCTTGGGCTTCTCCTTTTTCGGCTTCTTCACTTCCTTCTTCTGACTGTTGTTGCCTTTGGCCATAATGATTTTTGGGACGCAAGGTCCACTGGTTCGAATTGACGATGTCGTCGGGTTGCGACTGGAAAGCCGCGCCCGTAGATGGACCTCAATTTGCCGAGTCGCCACCCGCGCGATGGGTCAGGCATCCGCCTGGTCCGCGCGAAACATCTGACAGATTCTGCGGCCACTATCGCCGGATTTGGACAAAGAGACAGACGAAATTCTTGGAGACACGGGATTCGTGTCGGGCGGCGAATCATCAGTTTCAGTTTCGGCCACCCGGGAATCAATGCCCGTCCGGATACTCGATGACGGGAGCACCATTCGCACTCCATTGGACGGCTTGTTTGATCTTTTCGATGGTCAACTCCGACTTCGGGAGACCCAGGTTGAAGGCGAGATCCAGATATTGAAGACTGTTCAGTATCGCCGACGGGGCGCATTCTTTGGTGCCTTGTTCGCGGTTGGGAAAGCCCGGCTTGCCCCGAACAGGTGCGCCCGCTTGTCCACCGCCGGGATTCACCGCCGGGGCATACACAATCCGGTCGCCCTGCTCCCCCGACCGAATCCGAAAATCCTGCTGTCGGACGTTGACCAGGACCTGCGTTACCGGGGCCGACGCGCTCAGGCCGGGCGTCAGGCTGAGGCCCAGCGGAATTTCTATAACCGGAGTCCCGGGTGTGCCGAGTTGGAAGGGAATTTGAAGGACCTGCTCGACATCCAGACCGTCCACCGGGATCAATGGCAGGTTCCGGATCGGCCAGTTGTCACCAATCTTCGCGTTCAAATAAGTCACCTCCAGGGACGGTTTCCAATGCAGTGTGAGCGTGCCCCAATCGCTGAACGGCGTCTCGTCGCCATCGAAGTTCAGCGAGAGTTGATGGATCTCGGCCAGCGGCAACGGATCGGCCCCCGCGATCACTCGATAGATCTGGATCGGCGGTGCGCCGGGGGCTTGAGTCAAAAAGTCATACGTGGCGACGTCTCCCTGCCGGGTGATCAGTCCGGGCGCCACCATTTGCCAGCGCTCGGGCTGGGTTGGTGGGTAGATTTCTGGCGCAACCTGCAAGTGAATCGAGGGATGGTTCGGAAACTCAATTCCAAGGTTGTTCCCCGGTGGCTCCGGCGGTCGGAGCGTCAACGCCGGACCCAGCGAGGCGATCAATGCTTGCGACGCATGGTTATTGGTCAGGTTCCGGTCATCAGGATCCTGATCGTAGATGATCGCCCCAAACAAGACCGGACCAAGCAGACCCGTCGCCTGCACGTCGAAGACGACTTCGATCGCGCCACCGACTTCCAGCGGACCGACCCCCACCGACCAGAAATCATTGGAAATTTCCGAGCCGATTTTCCTGACCGCGATTCCCGCCGGCTCTTGATGGCTGATCACCGTCCAATACGGTGGCACCTGCGCGATGACCAGCGCTTCAATCGAGGCGTCCGGCCCGAGGTTCGTCAGCTTGACGTGGAATTTGACGGTACCGGAATGCTCCAGGAAGACCGACGACAGACTCACCGCCACGGCGAGGTCAGCGGTGGGCTTGGCGAGGGGCGGATCCACCACCCGATTCAAAGCGGCCTCCGAGGTCTCGCCCTCGGTTTCCTGGCCCAGAACGTCGATAATTTCGGTGGCGGTGGCGGACACCCAGGTCGCCATCAGTGAGCTTCGGTCAAAGGTCGTGTGATAGGTCGCCTTTCCCTTCGCATCGGTCTTGACGATGACGGTACCGAGGTGGCGTTCGAGTTCTCCGTGGCCCGAGGGGTCATTGGAGGTGTTATTGTAGAAATCGAGCTTGTACTTGGTGTCCGGTTTGCCGTCGAACGTTCCCTCGACATCCGTGCTGCCTTGTCGTGCGGAGGTGATCACCGGGAAATTATGGGCGCCCTGAGCCACGTTGGGAGTCAATCCATCCAGGCGGCGGTCGATGGCGAGCTTGCCGTTGTCGTGGATTGAATTCACCCGGACAGTGGCCCCGGACAGCATTCCGACGCCATTCGCGGCGTTGTGGTGAATATGGTTCCCGAAGATCAGGTTGTTGGTGCCGGCGGAACCCACACTGCCAAAAGTAAGCCCCACAAAAATGCCTTCCCCGGAGTAAAAAGCGCCGGCGTTATAGGCGATTTCGTTGCCCGCACCGGGGGCTTCGCCACCGATGACGCTGTGGCTGGCGCCGAGGATTTCGACACCGCGGTGCCGGTTGGGCAACGGGCTCGTGCCGTCCACCGCCACACCGATCCAGTTGCCCTCGACGCGATTGAAGTGCGCGCCCGTCCCCAGGAGGTCGACGCCGGCACTGTCGTTGCCGGAGATGACATTGCGAGCGCCCGGCACGGTGCCGCCGATGAGATTATAGGAGCCGCTGACCACCACGCTGCTGTCGCCCGAGTTGATTTTCCCATTGGGCAGGGCGGACTTCCCGGTGAGATCGGTGCCGACGAGATTTCCCTGGAAAACATTATTGGAACCGACCAGGGCGGCCCCGGTGCCATTGCCGGAAATGAGATTGCCCGCTCCCGCCGCGGGGCCTCCGATCTGGTTGTTGTTGCCCGCAATGCGGATGCCGGTGCTGTTTCGGACGGCAATTTTT
>JAYTHD010000585.1:0-5220 GCA_043732975.1 Verrucomicrobiota bacterium | reverse complement strand
TTGGAGCAATCGCATTTCTCTGCCTGCTTGAACGTGCGCTTGCTGACGTAGGGTGCGGCCGAGCCCGAACCGGGACCGCTCCCGCCGCCGCAGCAGCCGTAGCCATACCCGCCCCCGTAACCGCCGTTGTGGCCACCCCCGTTGGAGCCACCGCTGGCGCAATTACCGGCGTTCCGCAGCGTGATGGGTGTGGAGTACTTTTGAATCTTGCCGCACTTCAGCTCGTGGGTGCCGCGTCCCGAACCCGAGCAGGGTGCTCCGGGTGTCCCGGCGAGGGACGCACGACGTCCCTTCACCGCGGCCGCGCTCACGGTGCCGCTCGGGGAGGTCCGCTTGATCAGCAGCGGCACCACGTACGAACTCTGCGCCGGCAACGTCCCCAGATCCGAGATCAGGGGCGTGAAGGTGAAATCCGGGTGGGCATCGAATTCCAGGTGGAAATTCTGCGCGGCGATCAGGCCGTGATTCGAAATCGCCAGATCCACCTGCATTTCGTCACCGACCATCTCCGCCAGATCGATGGCCGAGGGTTCAATGGTCACCACCGGCGCGGGCACCACGGTTTCGAAGATGGTCTCAATCACAATGTGGGTGCGGTCCTCGATCTCCGTGGGGACGACCGACCAGATGTATTCCACGAGTTCCCGGGACAGGAACGAGGAAACCCGGTTGGTGGTGCCGGCGAAGATCCGGACAGGGTTGCTGGCCGAGGTGTGTTTCTCGGCCTGGGATTCCACGATGTAGTTGCCTTCCCGCAGGCTCGTGAGGCGATATTCGCCGCGCGAATTCGCCACGCCGTTGGTCACGACGAGTTGGGTGTCCGCGTCACGCACCGTGAACACGGCGTTGGTGACTGTTGGGGCGCCGGAACCATAGTAGGTGAATTCATCTTCGAAACGCAGCACCAGTTCGGCAAAGGCGTCGGACTTGGCGATGAATTGAAATGGCACCGTCAGCGCCGTGCTGAGGCCGTTCAGGGCAATGCCGCCGTCGTAGGGTCCCAGATCCAGATCGGTCGAGGGCGTGAGCAGCAGGGTGACGTGGTTGGTGGCGCCGGGGGCGAGCGAGGGCAGGGTGTTGGTGGTGGCAAGGCTCAGCCAACGGACGTCGGGCAATGACAGAGTCACCGGACCCGAGGCGGCGCCACCCACATTGACCACATCAAATTCCACATTGGCCTGGGCGCCGCGGACCATCCCGGCCTGGAGGAATCCGGGAAGGGCAACCAACTGCGGTTGGGGCAGTGCGATCGAGAAACTGACCGGCACTTCCACACTCGGTCCTTCCGTGCTCGTGACGCGGAGACCAAAGGAGCCCGCGGTGGCGGAGACGTCCTTCACCGTGACCAGATAGGTGAGTGTGCGGGCGCCGAAACCGGCGAGGTTGGGGCCATTGATCGACGTCTGGATCTCCAGGTTTGGCGGGCCGGAGATGACCTTCACCGTGAGTCCGTTCAACGGCACGTCGCTCAGATTGGTCAGCCGGATCTCACCGGCCTTGGTTTCATTCGGATGGAGGCCGAGGGAATCCGCGGTCGGATCCGCCCGGAAGCCGAGGATGTTGAAGCGGTCCTGAATGGGGGCCGTGGCTTCTCCGGGATGGGCGGCGCCGATTTCATACAGGCCCGCCTCGCCGGGCAAAGGTGTGAAGATCGTGGCGAATTTCCCGGTGTTGTCGGTCACCACATTGAGCACCCGCCGGAATCCGCGCACGGTGAGGTGGATGGCCACGGGCACGGTCGCCGCGGGCGAGCCACTGCGACGCATGGCGGCGCCGCGCAGGGCGATGGGCGTGCCGGCCAGGGCCGAGGTGACTTCGGTCTCCACAGTCGCACTGTAGGCAGCAAACAATTGCAGCACCGTGTCGGCGACCGTCGTATTGTTGTCCTCACGGATTTCATCCACCGCCTCGCCCGCATCGGTGGTGGCGATGAGCCGGTAGGTCCCCGAACTGCGCGGCAACCGGTGCTGCAGCGTCTGTTCAAAGAACTGGCCGGGCGCGAGCGAATCGGTGTAGGTGTATTGACCGAGCAACGCGTCGCCTCCGACCAGCGGGTCGTCGCTGAGGAACAGACGCGTGATGAACGGTCCCTTCGCCGGCGTCACTCCGCGGTTTTCCACACGGTAGGTGCTGCTGACGAGCGCATCGGTTTCCGCGGTGGTCGGCCCCGAGAGTCGGGTCACCACGAGGTCGGGCAGGTCAATGTCCGAAACCACAAAGTTCGCCGAGGCCGGGGTGAAATCCGGCGCCGACGCCGTGAGCGTCACCGGTTGATTGCCATCCTGGATGCCGTCGGTTTTGGAATCGATCAGGAACGCGGCCGTCGCCTGTCCCGCTGGAATGGTGACGTTGGCCGGTACGGTCGCCTCGGTGAGATCACTGCTCGCCAGCGAAACGGTCAGCGCGTTGGCCGTCGACGTGTTGCGCGAAACGGTTCCGGTCACGCCGCCGATGATCCCTTCCCGAATCAGGTCGCGATCCAGCTTCAGGCCAAGCGTTGGACCGTCATTGTCGAGCACCTGAACGTCCACGCCTTCGCCTTCAGCCACGACGTTGGCGGAGCCGGTTTCCAGCACGAAGACGCGCAGTTCCACCGGGCGGGTGCCGTTGACGATGGCGTCGTCCCTGGCCGCGATCGGAAAGGAGAAGTTGGTACGTCCGGCCGCGATGGTGACCGTGGCGGGGAGCATCAACGTATCCGGCAGGGAGCTTTCCAGAGCCAGGGTGACAGGACGCGTGACCGAGCCGAAACGTGTCACGGTGCCCACGGTGGCCTGCGGGCCGCCGCCTTCGCTGATGTTGGTCGATGCCACCGTCAACTTCACGGCGGGGAGATCGTCATCCAGCACTGTGAGTATGACCTGGGCAAGTGCGTAGCCCGGGGCGACGGCGGAGAGCGTCACGTCCACGGCCGGTTCAATGCGTGCATTGTCCGACGCAATGGCGGCAAAGCTCAGGGAGCGTTGTCCGGCGGGAATGATGACTTGAGACGCGAGCAGAATCCGGCTCGGGACGCTACGGTCGATATAGACGGTCAGATCGTCGTTGGTGGAGCCGGCCCGCTGCACGGTCACGGAGGCGGTGAAGCCTTCCCGCACCCGGTTGGTGGCCAGGCTCAGGGTGAGCAAGGGAAGATCCACATCACGGACGGTGATCACGGCCGCGGAGCCGAAATGATCGCTCGCACGGGCTTCCAGGCGAACCACCTGGTCGCCGTCCGTCAGCTTGTCGGCCACCGGTTGCAACGAGAAGTTCACACTGCTCTGGCCCGGGGGAATCACGACCGTCGGGGGCGAGGTCAATTGGGCTGGCAGGCTGTTGCTCAAGGTGACCGTCAACGGCACCTGCAGGTTGCTGTTGCGGGTCACGGTTCCCCCAAACGCGGGGGCGTCCTCGCGGACATCCGTTGTCGTGACGGACAGCGTCAGGTTGGCCGGAATGGTCACGAGATTGGTGGACGACGCCTGGTTGTTGGTCTCGTCCGATTCGATCACGGTGCGATCGGAGTCCACGGTGACGATCACCCGCGAGGTGCCGGCGGTCACGCCCTCGGGGAGGGGCAACAGGCGGGTGCGGAAGAGGGTCGCCCCCGGGGCCAGGACATTGGAGGTGACCAGATCCCCGAGGAAGGTCAGGTTGCCGAGGACGTTGGAAAGATTCACTGATTCCCGCCAGGGCACGGTGACGGCCAGGTTGCCGCGATTTCTCACGGTCCATGTGACCTCCAGATTGTTTCCGGGCAGGGCAAAGTCCGGGGATTGGACGTCCAGGACCACGAGGTCGGGCAACGGCGGCAAGGTCAGGGCCAGCGGGCGCGCCGCGAGGTTGTTGTTGTCCAGCGCTTCGGATTGCGCGTTGCCGGCATCGGCGACCACCAGCAGGAAATACGTTCCCGGAGCCACGGATTCCGCGAGGGGCAGGGTGACGGCGTTGGTGCGGGTGTAGCTCGCTCCGGCGGCCAGGGCGGAGGACGGGACCGACGTGATGAGGGTCGCACCACTGAGGGAATTCGATTGCGGGCTCAGGAAGATTTGATCGACCCACGGCGCGAGGGTTGCGGCGGTGCCGGTGTTCTTCACGGTGAAGCGCACGTTGAGGTTTTGGCCGAAGGAACCGCTGTCAGGTGCGACGATGCTGGTGACGACGAGATCGGCCGCGTTGATGGCGATCGGGGTCCCGGCAAAGCGCGTGTTGTTCGTGCGGATGGTTTCAATGACCTGTTGTTGGGTATCGAGCGTGATGCCCAACCAGCGGGGACCGGATGCGGTGGCTGGCAGCAGAATTTGCTGCGTGAGCACGAGTGAGGATTTCGGCGGGAGGCTGCCGTTAAAGGCAAAGGTGCCCAGCGTCACCGCGCCGGTTCCGGCGGGATTGTCCGCCAGCAACAGCGCATTCTGCCAGGGACCCACCGCGTGCGCCGTGCCTGCGTTCGTCAGAGTCAGCACCACCGGCACGGCGTCGCCCAACAAGGCCAGCGCCGGGGTCACCACGGACACCACCTGCAAATCCGCGGCACGGACTTCAAGGCTAGTCTGGAAGACGTCATTGGTCTCGCCGCCGGTTCCGTTGCGATTTTGATCCATGAGGTTGCCGGCGAGGTCGGCGAGGTCGGGGCCGATCACCACGGTGTAATTGCCCGCCGCGAGGGGCGCTGAGAGCGGGAACCGGTAGACCGCATTGCTCAAGACCAGCGGTGATCCCACCGCGGGCAGAACGTCCCCGGAGAGCACCAGATCCGATGCCTGGAGCGTCTTGAAATCAATCGGGGCATCGAATTGGACATCGAGGTAATCGACCCGGTTGGTCGCCGGCGACACTGGCGCGAGGGACAAAATGCGCGGTCCGGTCCGGTCGAGGGTGAAGCTGGCTTCAAAGGCCTGGGCCATGGGATTGCCGGCGGCATCCAGCACCTCGGGGCCCACACTGACGTGGTAGGTGCCCGCGGTGGTCTGTTCCGGAAGGGAAATGACAAAGGAGCGTTGATCGAGCGTGGCGCCGGGCGCGATCGCGAGGTTCGCGGCGGCGAGCGGACCGGAGGGCGTGACCACCTGAACGTCGGCCGTGGTGAAGCTGTCGGCGCGGATCGGTTGATTGAAACGAATGTCGAGCCGGGCGACATTCGTCCGGATGTTGCCCGAGGGCGAGAAGCTTTGGACGCCAAGTCGGTATTGGGCGCAACGACCTTTCGTGCCGGCCTGAAACAAGGCGGCGACTTCGGTG
>JAYTHD010000584.1:0-4074 GCA_043732975.1 Verrucomicrobiota bacterium | reverse complement strand
CTCCTGCGTGCGTGCCAACGGTCCTGGCAAATCATAAGCCAAAACCGACCGGATCTGAAGATTCTCGGGATTGCATTGGAGGGCTCGGCGAAAACTGCGCTCGGCGGCGATCCAGTCATAATCCAAAAAGCTGGCGACACTTCCCAGTTTCTCGTGCCCCACGCCAACCCCGGGTAGAAGTCCGTTTCGTGCGGCAATGGTCAATCCCAGAGCCACAAGCGCGATGACTTCACCGGCGGGCAACGCGCCCCGTGTACCAAGGTGCCCCCGGAAGGTCAGCGGGGCGTAGGCGGACATGGCCGAAGGAAAAATAGAGATTGAGGAAACGGAAGCGGGGCTGATTCGCCGTCGGCCTTCTGCCTTTCCACGGCGTCCGCCAACTCCATTAAATAATAGAACCAGCCCTCGTCGTCACGGCGGCCGATCTGAAGAATGTCCATCAGCCCTTCATGACTGCGGGAGATGGGCTCGAAGCGCTGCAATCCCTTGAACTCACGCTCGAAATCCTCCGCCCGCTCGAACCGGTCGCGGCGGACGATCTCCACGGCGCGCAGGGTGCCCACGGCATTGCGGGCCAGCCAGACCTCTCCGTAGCTGCCGGCGGCGATGGGGCCGAGAAGCCCGGCGTCGGCAATGCGCGAGGATGGACCGCCCGGCGTGGGTTGCCGGGCGGATTCGACGGTGCGACTGGAGGACCCATCGACATCGCTCAAGGGTGTAGCAGTAAGGCGCCTCCGGGGCCAACGGGCGGGGGCACCTCCTCGTGGGCGAGAGAATGTAACGGGAGAGGTTTGGTCTACTTCCTTTGCGTTCTTGGCGGCATTGCGCGAATCGTTTTTGGACTTCCACGACACGAAGAAGGGGCTCACGCAACGACGCGAAAAACGCAACGACGGATGGCAGAACAAGATTAAAGAGGCGGCGAATGGGAGGCCATTGGGACGCGATCCATTTTCTAAAACCTGCCTCGTCGGGGGCTCCTCCGATTTGGGTGGGAGAATCTCTGCGGGCCACCCGTTGCCCTCACAAAGCCTGCCTCGTCGGGAGCCACCTCAAAGCGGCGGCTTCGCGGACGCCGTCGGGTGCGCTCGGTGGCGGAATTCTGCGGGGCGGGTGGAAAATGAGGCTGGCTTTGGACGGGTTCCCGGGACAGCCTTGACGATCAATGGACCTGAAAATCATCGTGGTTGCCGGGTGGGCGGGACTCTCCGGCTTGTCAACCGGGGCGGCGGATCCCGCCGCCGGGGGACTTCCACCGGTTGATATCGAGCGGGCATTGCGGGTGTATCGGGACTACGCGATGGGACACGACGGCGATGCCGCGCGGGGTCGGGGATTCTTTCAAAGCGAACAGCGGGGGGCGTGCTTTAAATGCCATTCGGTCGATGGCTCCAGCAGCAAGGCAGGACCGGATCTGATGGCCGTCGGTGACAAATTCCCGCGGCGGGAGTTGGTGCGGGCCGTTCTGGAGCCGTCGGCCGACATTGCCGTTGGCTACGGTCTGACGATCGTCGAGACCAAGTCCGGTGAGACCATCCAAGGCATCGTGAAGGGTTCCACGGCGGAGACGCTGGATCTGATGGGGGCCGATGGACTGCACGTGCGGATTCCCACCGGCGACATCCAAGCCCAGCGGGGCAGTAAACTCTCGATGATGCCCGACGGCCTGCAGGCGACGATGTCGCGCGGGGATTTCACGGACATCATCGAGTATCTCGTCACGCTGAAACAACCCGCCTCGGCGCTCAGGAGCAATCGGGGCATGCCGGCCACGATCCCGGAATTGCTCGCACCCGTGACCTTGCGGCCGCTCTTCTCCGGGGACCTGCGATTTCCGGCCGGGGCCGGACGGCGACCGGGAGAGTTGCGGAATGGTCTGGTCTGGTTCGGTCAAATGCCCGGGGTTGGAAACGCCTATCTTGCGGTCCATCAAACGGGGAAAATCTGGCGATTGGAACGTCCGGCCGGTGGCAGCGCGGCGCCGACGTGGGATTCGAATAAGTCCCTTTTTGTCGACATCTCGGCGGACCTTTTCAATGAACGGGGGCCCAACGGGCTCTTGGGCATCGCCTTCCATCCGCGGTTCGGTGAGAACCGGAAATACTATCTGAAGCATCAGGTCTTCGAGGACGGCCAGATTGCCACGACTGTCGTGGAGCGTGAAGTCGCCACCGATCTTCACGCGGACTCCGGAAAGCCTTCGCGACGTTTGTGGAAGGTGGTCAGCACCACCCAGGACCACAGCGGTGGTTGCCTCGGATTTGGTCCCGATGGTTTTCTCTACATTGCCATGGGCGACACCGGACCACAGCAGGATCCTGAGGGACATGGCCAGGACCTGAGCACACAACTCGCCAAGATTCTCCGGATTGACGTCGATCACGCGGAGGGTGCCTTGGCCTACGCGATTCCGGCGGACAATCCGTTTCGTGATCGCTCCGGCGTGCGGCCGGAGATCTGGGCCTATGGCTTTCGTGAGCCCTGGCGTTTCAGCTTCGATTCCCTCACGGGCGAGTTGTGGGTGGGTGATGTCGGGCAGGATCGGGTGGAAGAGGTTTCCATCGTGCGTCGGGGGGAGAACCTGGGCTGGAACGTCCATGAGGGATTCGAACCGTTCTCCAATCGTTACCGGAAGGAAGGCGAGAATTACGTTCCGCCGGTGTTCGCGTATCGCCGTCAATACGGTAATTCGGTCACCGGCGGTTATGTCTATCGCGGCGATCTGAAGTCGACGTTCTATGGTGTTTATGTCTGCGGGGACTATACGTCGCGTCGCCTTTTCGGAATCCAGCAGCAGGACCGGGTGCTTCAAGTCGTCCGGCAGATTGGCATGGTGCCGGAGGGTATCGCCTCGTTTGGGACGGATGAACGCGGCGAAATCTATGCCGTGGGCTACGAAGGCATGGTGTATCATCTGGATTTGGCGGGCGCGGATTTCTCCAAAGTGGCGACGCCATGAGGGATTCAGAATGTTGAAATGACTTTACATAAATGCGGCCGATGGAATTTACCGCGGCCGCCTGGTTCGTCGGGACATCAATCGGGGTTTTGATTTATGGCACAACGTAAAAAGGTCGATGCAAAGGCGGGTACGATTCTCTGGCACGACCTGACGGTCAAGAATGCAGAGACGGTCAGCGAGTTCTACACCAGTGTGGTCGGCTGGAAGCGGGAGGCGCTCGACATGGGCGGCTATAGTGACTATGGCCTGACGGTGGAAGGCAAGAAGGCCCCGGTCGGTGGGATCTGTCATCGCCGCGGACCCAATGCCCGTCTGCCGGCGCAGTGGCTCATCTATATAGCCGTCGACGATCTGGAGAAGTCCTTGAAGCGGGTCCTTCAGCTCGGCGGCAAGGTGCGTAGCGACGTGATGGCGGTGGGTGACGGCACGGCGTGCATCATTCAGGATCCGGCGGGGGCGGTGTGTGCCTTGTACCAGGCGGGTTGAGTGGGTTCCGGGGTCCTATCGCAGCGACAGCGGGCTGCGTGTGTCCGGATCGATTGACTTGGCCGGGACCGAACTGAAGCTGTGGCGATGATTCCACCGGGTGACCGAAATTCCCGCGGCGTGCGAATACTCCCGAGGCGCGTCGCGGTTTCCTTGGTGGGGAGGTGGCTTCCCGCGGTGGTGATGTGCCGCGTGGGGCTGCTGCTTTATGCCAGCCTGGGTTTATTGGCGGCCGCGAATGAGTCGACCACGGTGCGAATCCGGAAGGCGGTGCGACTGCCCTTGGTCAACGTCGGGGTGAAGTTTGGTTTCGAGAATTCGCAGGACTGGCTGAGTGAACCGGAGGTGGCGGATCCTGCGGGGGAGATTGCTAGGCTGCGGGCGCAACTGAAGCAGGATCTCAAGGATGCCGTGATCTTGTCGGAGATTGCCCGGGCGACGTCCCTCTTGGATGATGGAGCCGCCAACGCGGCCGCCAAGACCGCCGCGTTGGCCGCGTGGCGGAAATGGGCGGAAGCCGCGCCGGATGATCCGAAGGTCTGCCTGGGACTCGCGAAGGAACTGCGGTCCCGTCGGGAGTACCAGGAGGCGGAGGCCCTCCTGCGAAAGCCGACTCCCGGGGTGGG